>CAMBRH010000099.1 GCA_945870115.1 Chitinophaga pinensis
GCAATTCCTGCTCCTATAATTAGTGTTTTTTCTTTCATATTAATTTTTAATTAAAAATAAAATTAGATTTCCCTCCTTGAGGAGGGATTATGGGAGGTGACTTCTGAATACCAATCACCCACCTCAATCCTCCTTGCACTAACGCTTAGTCTTCAAAAGCTAATCTTTTTCTTCTCAAGGGAGGAAGGCTGCGAACAAAGTCTTATGTCTTTCGTCTTGATGTCTATCATTTAGTGACCGCCAACGAAAACACACTTATCTTCATTTCAGGATATTTTTCTCTAATCATTTTCATGCAAGATTCTAGGGTTGAACCAGTTGTAATTACGTCGTCAATTATAGCAATATGCTTCAAATTGTCTTTATTTTCGTTCACAAAAAAAGCTTCTTCAATGTTGTCCCAACGCATAAATCTTCCTTTTTTGGTTTGACTTTCAGAGTGTACAATTCTCGTTAAAAAGTCTAATTTTGTTGTAATATCTAAGATTTTACTCAAACCGTTGGAAATTACTTCACTTTGATTATAACCTCTTGTATGCATTTTTTTCAAGTGAAGCGGAACAGGAATCAAAGCGTCAATTCCATTAATTTTGATTGGGTTTTCAAGAAGTTTTTTTCCCATTAATTCCCCCATTTTTTCTCCTAATTCTTGTTTCCCTTTGTATTTTATTTGATGTAAAATGGTTTGTGTTTGATTACCTTTTTCAAAATAAAGGAGTGAAAATGTTTGTGCAAGTTGAATTCTTCCCCAAAATAATTTATCCAAAGAACTTGCATCGTCATACTTTTCAAAAGCGGTGTATTTTAAATTTTCAATACAAAAACCACACACATCTTTTTCAAATTTTGAGATTTCATTTTCACAAACCAAACAAACATTTGGATAAATTAAATGGAGAATATTTTCTTTCCATTCAACGAAGTTTTTAAGTAAAAAACGTGTAACCTTTTGCATCTAGTGAGTTATATTTAAAACTAACAATTAATTGTTCAAAAGTATGAAAAAATTAATCATAATAAACAATTTTTTAGTGGTAAATTTATACAAAAATTAGACAAAAAGCTTTAATATCAAACGATTGAATAAGTTATGATAAACAATAACATTCAATCGACAAAAATTAATATTTAGACTGTGTATATCTTTTTATTGGTGTTGATAAAACCGCTACTTGTTGAAAGCAAAGGAGTTCAAGATTTTAATGTTAATAAAGTATTAATTTTGTGAATTTCTTTACTTGCAAATTGAAAGAAAAATGACAAATTTTGTACTCCTCTTTAAACGAAGAAATATACTATTCAAAAATAGACCTACTACCTAGGAAAAAGAGGACACATAAAATTAGCTAAGTAATTAACTGATAGAGCCTTAAACTCTTAAGTGAAAAATAGTGACTATAAAATATTCCGAAAAAACGGAAAAATAATAAAAAGCAAAAAGAAAAATGGCAAACATTGAACCAATTTTAGTATCAAACAACAGTCGATTTGTGTTGTTCCCAATTCAACACGATGATATTTGGAGTTTCTACAAAAGAGCACAAGCAAGTATTTGGACTGCTGAAGAAATTGATTTAGAAGCCGATTTATTTGATTGGGAAAATAAATTGAATGAAAACGAACGTCATTTTATCAAACATATTTTAGCTTTTTTTGCTGCTTCAGATGGAATTGTAAATGAGAATTTAGCTGAAAATTTTCTTTCAGAAGTTCAATATACAGAGGCGAAATTTTTCTACGGTTTCCAAATTGCGATGGAAAACATTCATTCAGAAACATATTCTTTGTTGATTGATGCTTACATCAAAGATTCTGCGGAAAAAACACATTTATTCAATGCAATTGATACGCTTGATTGCGTGAAGAAAAAAGCTGATTGGGCTTTGAGATGGATTGATAACGGAACTTTCGCAGAAAGATTAGTTGCTTTTGCAGCTGTTGAAGGAATTTTCTTTTCTGGTTCTTTCTGTTCTATTTTCTGGTTGAAAAAACGTGGTTTGATGCCAGGACTTGCATTTTCAAACGAATTAATTTCTCGTGACGAAGGTTTGCATTGTGATTTCGCATGTTTACTTTATAACAATCACGTAGTTGAGAAATTATCTAAAGATCAGGTTGAAAAAATAATCAGAGATGCTGTAGAAATTGAAAAAGAGTTTGTTTGCGACGCTCTTCCAGTTAAATTAATTGGAATGAACAGCGATTTGATGTCACAATACATTGAATTTGTTGCCGATCGTTTGTTAAATGAATTTGGAAATAATAAAATTTACAATGCAACAAATCCATTTGATTTTATGGACATGATTTCAATCCAAGGAAAAACAAATTTCTTCGAAAAACGTGTTGGTGAATACCAAAAAGCAGGAGTTTTAGAAGGAAACAATAATCAAAGCTTTACGATTGACGAAGATTTTTAATTTATCAATTTAGAAAATAATCAAAAAAGTGTAGCTAAAACACAAAATAATAAACCAAAACCAAAAAATTAAGTAAAAAGATGTACGTAGTTAAAAGAGATGGACGAAAAGAAGCGGTGAAATTTGATAAAATCACAGCTAGAATTATCAAAATGTGTTACGGATTGGATCCTTTAGTTTCGCCAGAAGCTGTAGCAATGAAGGTAATTGAAGGAATTTATGATGGTGTAACAACAAGTGATTTAGATAATTTGGCTGCGGAAACTGCTGCTTCAAAAACAATCGATCATCCTGATTATGCTTTATTAGCTTCACGTATTGCGGTTTCTAATTTGCATAAAGACACGAAAAAATCCTTCTCTGAAGTGATGGATGATTTGTTTAACTACACAGATCCAATTACAGGTCAAAATGCTTCTCTTTTAGCAGAAGATGTTTACCAAGTGGTTCAAGCAAATAGAGATGCTTTGGATTCTAGTATTATTTACGACCGTGATTTCCGTTATGATTATTTTGGTTTCAAAACATTATCGCGTTCTTATTTAATGAAATTAAACGGAAACATTGCTGAACGTCCACAGCACATGTTGATGCGTGTTTCTTTAGGAATTCATAAAAATGATATTAATTCAGCAATTAAAACGTACAATTTAATGTCTGAAGGTTGGTTTACACATGCAACTCCTACATTATTTAATTCTGGTACTCCAAAACCTCAAATGTCTTCTTGTTTCTTGTTAACAATGAAAGAAGATAGCATCGAAGGAATTTACAATACTTTAACTTCTTGCGCTAAGATTTCTCAATCAGCTGGTGGAATTGGTTTGGCTTTACACGATATTCGTGCGAAAGGTTCTTACATCAAAGGAACAAACGGAACTTCTAACGGAATTGTACCAATGTTGCGTGTTTTCAACGACACAGCGCGTTACGTAGATCAAGGTGGAGGAAAACGTAAAGGTTCTTTTGCTATGTACATTGAGCCTTGGCATGCAGATGTTTTTGATTTCTTGGATTTAAAGAAAAATCACGGAAAAGAAGAATCAAGAGCAAGAGATTTATTCTACGCTTTATGGATTCCAGATTTATTCATGAAACGTGTTGAAGAAAATGGAGATTGGACCTTAATGTGTCCTCACGAATGTCCAGGACTTTCTGATAATCACGGAGCAGCATTTGAAGCTTTATACACTAAATACGAAGCTGAAGGAAAAGGTAGAAAAACAATTAAAGCGCAAGATTTATGGTTCAAAATTTTGGAATCACAAATTGAAACAGGAACGCCATACATGTTGTACAAAGATGCAGCAAATGGAAAATCTAACCAACAAAATTTAGGTACAATCAAGTCTTCAAACTTATGTACAGAAATTATTGAATACACAGCACCAGATGAAATTGCGGTTTGTAATTTAGCTTCTTTGGCTTTACCAAAATATGTAACTGAAGACGGAAAATTTGACCACGATAAATTATTTGAAGTAACGTATCAAGCGACAGTTAACTTAAATAGAATCATCGACGGAAATTATTATCCAGTTGAAGAAGCACGTAAATCAAACATGCGTCACCGTCCAATTGGATTAGGCGTGCAAGGTTTGGCTGATGCTTTCATCATGATGCGTTATCCATTTGAATCAGAAGAAGCACGTAAATTAAACCGTGAGATTTTTGAAACGATCTATTATGCTGCAATGACAGCTTCTAAAGATTTAGCAAAAACAGAAGGTGCTTACGAAACCTTTGCTGGTTCTCCAGTTTCAAAAGGAATTTTCCAATACGATATGTGGGGAGTTACTCCAAGTTCACGTTGGGAATGGGAAGTGTTGAAAGATGAAGTGAAAGAATTTGGTGTAAGAAACTCTTTGTTAGTTGCTCCAATGCCAACAGCTTCAACAGCTCAAATTTTGGGTAACAACGAATGTTTTGAGCCTTACACATCAAATATTTATACAAGACGTGTACTTTCTGGCGAATTCATCATTGTAAACAAACATTTATTGAAAGATTTGGTAAAAGAAGGGTTGTGGAACAAAGAAATGCGTCAAAAATTGATGGTTTCTAACGGTTCAGTTCAAAATATCCCAGAGATTCCAACACATTTAAAAGATTTATACAAAACAGCTTGGGAAATTTCTCAAAAATCAATTGTTGAATTAGCAGCAGATCGTGGAGCATACATTTGTCAATCACAATCTTTGAACATTTTCATGGAGAATGCAAACTTCGGAAAATTGACTTCTATGCACTTCTACGGTTGGAAAAAAGGTCTAAAGACTGGAATGTATTACTTGAGAACAAAAGCTGCAACAGATGCAATTAAATTCACAGTTGACAAAACAATGAACCAAACAACAATTGGTACTTCAACAGATGTGAACGACGAAAATATCCGCTCAATCGAAGAGGAGCAGGCCGCAATTGCTTGTTCATTAGAAAATCCTGATGCGTGTGAAATGTGTTCAGGGTAGAATTCTTTGAATTCTGCCAAATTTCGCAGAAATTTAAGCTTTGAAAAAGCTTTTGAACATATTCAGTGAAGCTACATGTGTTCAGGGTAGGACTTGAATAAAAGAATTGGTTAGCACTTCTTCCTCCTTTTGAGGGAGGATTGAGGTCGGTGACCAAAAATATAAGATAATAGTAGGCCCCTTTTTTGTTAAGACAAATTAGGGGTTTGTTTTATGAGCCAAAAAGTCAATTAAAATATTTTTTTATTTTTGCATAAAAAGAATTGAGTTCCCATGTCATTAAAATTGATAATTTATTTCCTAATTTCTTTAATACCCTTATTTTTTTGGTACAAACTTGCCATCAAAAAAGGTTTTAAAGTTGATTTAAGGCTAATTTTAAGTTATTTTATATTTGGTTCTTGGTTTGGGATGTATGGAGAATTATTTTTATATAAAATTATAGATGTTATTTTTCACAGTCCTATTTGGGAATATCGAATTTTACCAATTCACAAACAAATTACATCATCCTATGGACCATTCATGTGGGGAGTTGCCTCCATTTACATCTGTTTTCATCATAATTACAGTTTAATTCAGTTTAAAAATCAATCAAAAATTCTTGCATTTATCAGTGAAGCGGGGTATTTATTAGTTTTAGAAGTAATCTTTAATGTATTGGCTTGTTTTATGTTTAATCAGTATTTTTTCTATTACCATGTACCAGATTTGTGGCATTTAACTAGTTTTACAAATATGCCTTTTTGGTGGGTGGGTTACAAAATGGTTGTAAAATATGGCGATTTGTTAAATGGTAATGAGAAATTAAATGCTGCAATTGCTTTTATTATGATTGTTGTTGCCATATTTCCTAACTAAAAATCTTTTAAAGTAGGAACATAGAAAGTATCAATTATCAAAAATTAACAGCTTAACTCCCACCTTTTTCTTATCTTTGTCGCTTAATTAATTTTTGTACAAACTTCTTTTAGCTATTTTTACATACCGATGAAAGTAATTGATCATTTAAATTCCTCAAAATCTACTCTTTTCTCATTCGAAATTTTGCCTCCTTTAAAAGGTAAGAGCATTCAATCAATTTATGATGGAATAGATCCATTAATGGAATTTAAACCGAAATTTATTAATGTAACGTATCACCGAGAAGAATACATTTACAAAGAAAGAGAAAAAGGATTACTTGAAAAAATTGCGATTCGCAAGCGACCAGGAACAGTTGGAATTTGTGCTGCAATTATGAATAAATACCAAGTTGACGCAGTTCCACATTTAATTTGTGGTGGATTTAGTCAAGAAGAAACAGAAAATGCTTTGATTGATTTGCAATTTTTAGGAATTGATAATGTCTTGGCTTTACGAGGAGATTCTATTAAAACAGAATCGAATTTCAAACCGCACCCAGAAGGTCATGCCTTTGCAAAAGATTTGATTAATCAAGTCGTGCAAATGAACAAAGGAAATTACATGACAGAAGATTATCAGCTTGAGCCAACAGATTTTTGTATTGGAGCAGCTGGTTATCCTGAAAAACACTTTGAAGCAATGAATTTGTCAATGGATTTAGTTCATTTAAAGCAAAAAGTAGATGCTGGAGCTTCTTATATTGTAACTCAAATGTTTTTTGACAACCAAAAATACTTTGATTTTGTTGATGCTTGCAGAAATGTAGGAATCAATGCTCCAATTATTCCAGGTTTAAAACCAATAAAAACACTACAACACGCATCTTTTTTACCTAAGTTTTTTCATGTTGATTTTCCTGAAGCTTTATCAAAGGAAATTATCAAATGCAAAGATAATGCTGCAATCGAACAAGTAGGGGTAGAGTGGGGAATTCAGCAATCAAAGGAATTGAAAGCAAAAAATGTTCCTTGTATTCATTATTATACCATGTCAACTTCCACGCAAGTAAAAAGAATTGCGAAAGAAGTTTTCTAAATTAAACAACGCATTTTATTATGATTAAATTTATTTTTCTTGGATTATTATTTTTAAGTTCGAATGTGTTTTCTCAGGTAGAAAACTTAGATATAAAAAATTTAATCGTTGTTTGTCAGTTAGATAAAGCAGAAGATCGTTTTACCTTAGAAGTAAATTTAGCTGAAATTTTGGCTGACTGTGGAATAAAAACGATGGCAAGTTTAAATGCTCAAAAACAAGGAACAAATGTTGGTTATTTAGGAATGGACAGCATACAATTGGATTTAAAAAATAAAGGATTTGATACATATGTCTTGGTTTCTGTTAGAGGCTACGACACAAAATTCAAAAGATCAACGATTTTTAATGACATGAGAACAGAATTAGCAACAGGACATTTATTTCCCTTGTATCGCGATGAAATTACATCTATTTCTTTGGAATTTTACTTCTACAGAAACGGCAAAAATGTTGGATATGACCTACTAAAACTTGGAGGAATTTCTTCAAGAGAAGACGTAATTAAAAAATTAAGAAAGAAATTACCAAAAAGAATTTACAAATATTGGTCATAATTTTATTTTTTATTTTGATATTTAAAATATTTAGTTAATTTTACACACAATTAGTAACATTAAAAAAATAGAAAACATGGTAAGTGGTTTAGGTTTAACAATTTTCCTTTTAATTGGTGGAATGGCATTTTGGTTGTTATTTTTCTTACTAGGATTCATCGTTCCTTTCTGGATTTCATTAGGAGTTTTCGCTAAAATTCGCCCAAAAAGAATCTTCGAAGATACTGAAGCGAAATAAGCGTTTAAATAAATATTATTTATAAGGTTGGATATTCACTATTCAACCTTTTTTTGTTTCAACTAATTGAATTACTTGTATAATTTATAAACGAAAGTTATTTTGACTCTTATAATGAATTTTGTTAATAGGTTATGACGCTGTAGGAGAAAAAGCAAAGCTTTTGAAGAACCAGCGACAGTGCAGAGATAAATATTTGTAACGACGGATGAAGTCCGTCGTAAAAAAAAATAAAAATTAAATCGTTTTTGGCGTGTGTTTTTGTTTAAAAACCATGCCAAAAGATATTAAAATTAGTAGTTCTGGAAATAAAAGTGTAATTCAATTAACTAAATAGAACAATACGATAACTCAATAATGCATCCCAATTAATTATTAAAATTTACCTTTACAACAAAATTTAATTATGAAAGTAACTTACAAAATATTTATTTGCTTATTTATATCTTTATTACTTGTTAGTTGTGGTGAAAATAAAACCACAAAACCAGTAGTTTTAAATTTAGATAGTTTGGTTAAAATTTATCCAGATAGTGTAAGCTTATTAGTTCAACAAGGAAATAAATTTTTAGATGCTTATATTTATGATGAAGCCTTGAAAATAGGAGCAAAAGCCTTTCGTTTGGACACAATGGATATCGAAGCACGTTTTCTATACGCAAATGCCATGAATAACATAAATACACGTACCGTTGTTGATGTAGCAAACGCACAAAAACATTTTTTACAAGTATTGCGTGTTCAACCAGAAAATAAAAAAGCTTACATTGCTTTAGCATCGACTTATACGCAACAAGGAGATTTTGAAAAATCGTTTAAATACATCAACGAAGTTTTGAAGAAAGACAAAAGATACAGAGACGCTTACATCATGAAGGGAACTAATTATTTGACTTTAGGTAACAGAGAATTAGCCGTTTCTTCCTATGAAACTGCAGTACAACAAGATCCTAAATTCTTTGAAGGATATCTGCAATTAGCGTGGATTTATACAGAAGATCAAAAATATCAATTGGCCTTAGAATATTTTAGAACAGCGGCCGATCTTAAACCAAAATCAGTTGATGCACTTTATGGAATCGGATATTCCTTGCAAATGTTGGAAAAATACGACGAATCTTTATTAGCATATAGAAATTTAATTGAAGCAGATAATGAATATTATTTAGCTTTATTTAATCAAGCATATATCAAACAATATCATCAAAATCAAGTAGATAGTGCAATTTATTTTTATCAAAGTGCAATAGATTTACAACCACAATTTGTGAAAGGTTGGCATAATTTGGGTTTATGCTTTAAAGCAAAAGGTGATAAAACAAGTGCTTTGCAATCTTTCGCTAAAGCCTTAAAATATAATCCAGATTTTGAAGAATCTAGAATAGAGGCAAATAAGTTGAGGTAAAGTCCATGTAGGGTATTTCCATAACTCCAACGGAGTTAAATGTTTATAGCGGTGGATTGAAATCCACCGCAGAAAATATGAGAATAATTGTTTGTGGCGTGCGTTTTTGATTCAAAAACCATGAAACAAACCCGTTTAATTGAAATTAATTTTTAAACATGTTTTTCTTGTAAGGTAATTTAACTAATTGTTACAAACATTTCTCTTTTATTAACTTTTTGGAATAATTATGGTATGGATAAAAATTAAGTTTACTTTAGTTTAATCTAAAAAAGAATTAACATGTCCAAAAATCCAATCATTTACGTACTAGACACATCCGTTTTATTGCATGATCACCAATCTCTGTTGACATTTAAAGAAAATAATGTTGCAGTTCCAATTACGGTTTTAGAAGAATTAGATAACTTTAAAATTGGAAATGATACTAAAAACTTTTCCGCAAGGGAAATAATTCGTTTTATTGATAAATTAATAGGAAACGAAAGTTTAAATGAATGGATTCAACTTGCACCAGGTTTAGGAAAATTTAAAGTTGTATTAGATCATTCTCCGAAAGAATTAAATGCAGAGTACATTTTTTCTGTTGGTAAAAATGACCATAAAATTATCAATGCAGGTTTGGCTTTAAAAGAATCAAATCCAAAAACTCAAGTTGTTTTAGTAACAAAAGATATAAACCTACGCATAAAAGCAAAAGCTTTAGGTTTAAAAGCTGAAGATTATAAAACAGGAAAAGTTGAAACGGATAAAATTGAAGACACAAGTTATTATAATATCGAAAGCATTGATACTGAGATAATAAGAGAGCTTTTCACAAAAGATAGCATTGACGAAAATGGAATTTTAGGTTCAAAAAAGGTTGCCAACGGATATTATATTTTGAAAAATGGAAAAGCATCAAGTTTAGCTTTTTACAACCATTTAAAAAACACCTTGGAACGTGTTGACAAAACATTTGTTTACGGCATAAAAGCAAAAAATGCAGAACAAGCTTTTGCAGTTCACGCCTTGTTAAATCCTGACATTAAATTAGTTGCTCTTCAAGGTGTTGCTGGAACAGGAAAAACATTACTAGCTTTGGCGAGTGCTTTGGAGCAACACACCCAATACCAACAAATTATTCTTGCTAGACCAATAGTTCCTCTTTCAAACAAAGAAATTGGTTTTCTTCCAGGGGATGCGAATGATAAGATCGGACCTTACATGGAACCACTTTGGGATAATTTAAAATTCATTAAGTCTCAGTTTGGCGAAAATGAAAAAAAGCGCAAAACCTTGGATGAAATGGAGCAGCAAGGAAAATTAATCATTACTCCTTTGGCTTTTATTCGTGGTAGAAGTTTGTCAAACATTTTATTTATTGTTGATGAAGCACAAAATTTAACACCTCATGAAATAAAAACAATCATCACAAGAGCTGGAGAAAATACAAAAATCATTTTCACTGGTGATGTGCGCCAAATTGATACACCATATTTGGATGAACATTCTTGCGGTTTAGCTTATTTGATTGATAAATTGAGAAATCAACCTTTGTTTGCGCAAGTAAAACTCGAAAAAGGAGAAAGATCTGATTTGGCTAATTTAGCGAATGACCTACTGTGATTGGACATCAGGATGTTAAGATTTTAGGACATCAAGACTTAATTTAATGTGCACAAGAGATATTTGTTTTTAATTATATTAAGGCTTCCTCCCTTGAGGGAGGATAGAGGAGGGTGATAAGGTTAACGTATATAAAAATTTAATATAAATTAGGTTAAATTTTTGCGGTTTTTGAAATCGAATGTCTTTAAAAAACTTAAATTCAAGTAATAAATGCAACTTTTAGATTTAGTGCGTTAAATTAACATTCAAAACAGAAGGGAATTAAAAATCCCCTTTCTGTTTCTATTAAAAGTGTTATTTTACCCCGTTAAATCGCCAAAAATAAAGTTGTAATGTCGC
>CAMBRH010000100.1 GCA_945870115.1 Chitinophaga pinensis
AAAAGTATATCCAAATATGAGAAATGGTTTGTTTTATAGTTCTTTAGAGCCATGTCGTCAATATGAATTGGTGTTTACACATTCAAATGGAGAAAAAGAATTTTACAAAGAATTAGTTTCTACCTCATGTGATAAAAAGTTTGATGAAATCTACCGTGAAGTTCTTTTAGATGTTGATAAAATGGAAGTTGTTAAATACGATACATCTAGAATTGTTATTAATAATGTAGAGGTAAAAGTTGGTGAAGATTTAGGAAAAGTGATTAACATTAATCCAATATATTTTGACTTCGATAAATTTGATATTCGTGCAGATGCAGCAATTGAACTAGATAAAATTATCGCTATTATGAACGAATTTCCTAAAATGGAAATTGAGTTAGGTTCTCACACGGATTGCAGAGGAAAAGCAGTTTACAACGATTGGCTATCTCAACAAAGAGCAATTTCATCCGCAAATTATATCAAAGCAAAAATTGTTAATCCTGAAAGAATTTTCGGAAAAGGTTACGGTGAGCGTAAAATCATTAACGGTTGTGTTTGTGAAGGTAAAACTGAGAAAAAACAATACGCAAAATATACAAAAGAACAACATCAAGCAAATCGTAGAACGGAATTTGTTATTCTTAAACTTAAATAAGAATGAAACTAATTCTTGAAAAACCAATTGCAGTATTTGATTTGGAAGCAACAGGTTTGAATGTTTCTAAAGATAGAATTGTTGAAATTGCCATAATTAAAATTTACCCTGATGGGCGCGAAGAAACGTTTTCATCACTCGTAAATCCAGAAATGATAATTCCTAAAGAGGTAATTGAAATTCATGGAATTACGGATGAAAAAGTGAAAGATGCACCTACTTTTAAAGATTTAGCTCCACAGATAGTTGATTTTATTAAAGATGCTGATTTGGCAGGTTATAATTCTAATAAGTTTGATATTCCGCTTTTAGCGGAAGAATTGTTAAGAGTTGAGAATGAATGTGATTTAACTTCAAAGAAATTTGTTGATGTTCAAAATATTTTTCATAAAATGGAACAAAGAACCTTAGCAGCTGCTTATCAATTTTATTGTAAAAAAGACATTGAAAATGCGCATGCCGCTTTAGATGATACGAGAGCAACTTGGGAAGTTTTAAAAGCTCAATTAGAAAAATACTCTGAACTAAAAACAGATGTTCCTTCTTTAGCTGATTTTTCAAAAGGAAGTCAATTTGATTTGGTAGATTTTGCTGGACGATTAGCAAGAAATGAAAATGGTGATGTGACTTATAATTTTGGGAAACACAAAAATAAAACTGTTTTAGAAATTTCAAAGTTGGAACCAGGATATTATGGTTGGTTTATTTCAGATTCTACAGATTTTCCAAAATTTACAAAACAAAAATTAAAGGAAGAAATGGATAGAATTAAATCTGTTCAAAAAATTGAAACCGAAAATATCTCTCAAGCAAAATTGGATGATTTGAAAAATAAATTCAGTAAATAAATACTACCAAAATGAAGATTATTTGTATCGGAAGAAATTATAGTGATCATGCGAAAGAATTAAATAATCCTTTGCCCGAAAAACCAATATTTTTCTTGAAGCCTGATACTGCTTTATTGCCGAAAAGAAATCCATTTTATTATCCAAAATTTACGAACGATTTACATTATGAATGTGAATTGGTTTTTAAAATCTGTAAAGTTGGTAAAAATATTTCCAAACGATTTGCACATACTTATTATGATTCTATTGGCCTGGGAATAGACTTTACAGCAAGAGATTTACAAGAGGAATGCAAAACAAAAGGTTTGCCTTGGGAAATAGCAAAATCATTTGAAAATAGTGCACCTTTATCTAACTTTTTTATTCCAAAGGAAGAATTAGATTTAAATGACATTCAATTTTCACTATTAAAAAATGGAGAATTAGTTCAAGAAGGTAATTCTAAAGATATGATTTTTGATATTGACGCAATTATTGTTTACGTTTCTCAATTTATGTCTTTAAAGATAGGAGATATAATTTTTACAGGTACTCCAGCAGGAGTTGGACCAATTAAAATCGGGGATAAGCTTGCAGGATTTATTGGCGAAAGAGAAATGTTTTCATTAAATATTAAATAAAAAAGGCTCTTTTATGTTCATTTTCAGATAGTTTGGTTTTCTAAACCAATTATATGAAAAAAAAGATTCATAAAATGATACATAAAAACAAGAAAATGCCTATATTTGCACTCTCAATGCAACATGGTGGTTGTAGCTCAGCTGGTTAGAGCATCGGTTTGTGGTACCGAGGGTCGTGGGTTCGAACCCCATCATCCACCCAAAACAAAAAAAGCTTTCAAGATATTGAAAGCTTTTTTTTGTGAACATATTTTTTTATTTCAAATCAAAAAGATTATCTACTCCAATTAATCTTTCTACAGTAAATGCTTCTGCATATTTTACACCAATTGGCCTTCCAAATTCAGACATTCTTCCTTTTAAAAAATCGAAAAAATCTTCTCCAGAAATTGGTGTTTTTGGTTCCTTTGAATTAGGATCAAAAAATTGTGTTTTATATGCTTTTATAGCTGAAAATTTTGTTTCAACAAATTCTGTGACATCAACAACGAAATCAGGTTTGATATAACGATCCTGAATGTAATGATAAACAACTTTTGGTCGGTGTGCTTTTTGAACTTCTCCATTTACTGAGGTTTCAATTTTTACTAAACCAGCTAAAAAGCAAGCTTCAGAAACTAATTTACTACCTTTTCCATGATCTGGATGCCTATCGTCAATTGCGTTTGCAAATACAATTTCAGGTTTAAAATACCTAATTTGTTCTATAATTTTCATTAGATTTTCTTGTGAATGACTAAAAAATCCATCTTCCATTTTCAGATTGACACGATGTGAAATTCCCAAAATTTCAGAAGCTTCTTTCGCCTCCGAATAGCGCGTTTCAATTGTTCCTCGTGAACCTAATTCACCTTGAGTAAGATCAACTAAAGCAACTTTTTTACCTAATTTGATGTGTTTTAAAAGTGTTCCAGCAGCCGAAAGTTCCACATCATCAGGATGCGCACCAAAAGCAAGTATGTCTATTTCATTCATGAGGTAAATATATAAAGTATTTTAATTTAAACAAGTTGAAAATTATAAATGAAGAATAAAAAACTAAAAGTGAAGAATATTTAGTGAAAAGTTAAGCATGAATTTTTCCATTCTTAACTCTTCACTTTTAACTTAAAACTAATTCACAAGTTCTTCTTTTTCATTGATAGCTTTTCTGAAAACTATTTTCCCATCAAAAACATCCATCACAACAATTTGTGTGGTATCGATAGAACCAGATAAAAGAGCTTTTGAAAGTTCATTTAAAACTTGCTTTTGAATTACACGTTTTACAGGTCTTGCTCCAAAATGCGGGTCATAACCTGTTTTACAAATCCAATCGAACGATTGCTCTGTAATATGAAGTTTAATGTCTTTTTCGAGTAATAAATTTTTCAATTGATTTAACTGAATTGATACAATTCCACGTAAATTTCTTTTTGATAGTGGAGCAAACATTACAACTTCATCAATACGATTCAAAAATTCTGGTCGAATTGTTTGTTTCAATAATTCCATAACCTTGAATTTTGCTTTCTCATGAATTGCATCAATTACATTTTCATTTGTTTCATCTTCTTTGATTTCGTCGTAACTTTCTTGAATCAAATGTGAACCTAAATTCGATGTCATGATGATAATTGTGTTTTTGAAATTCACAACGCGACCTTTGTTATCAGTTAATCTTCCATCATCTAAAACTTGCAACATGATATTAAAAACATCTGGATGTGCTTTTTCAATTTCATCCAATAAAACAATGGAGTAGGGCTTTCTTCTAACAGCTTCTGTCAATTGTCCTCCTTCATCGTAGCCGACATATCCAGGAGGCGCTCCAACTAAACGACTGACAGAATGTTTTTCTTGATATTCACTCATGTCAATTCTCGTCATTGCGTTTTCATCGTTGAATAAATATTCAGCTAGTGCTTTTGCTAATTCTGTTTTTCCAACTCCAGTTGTACCAAGGAAAATGAAGGAACCGATTGGGCGTTTGTCGTCTTGTAATCCTGCTCTGCTTCTTCTAACTGCATCTGAAAGTACTCCAATAGCTTCTTCTTGACCAACAACTCTTTTTTCTAATTCTTCTTCTAAACGAAGTAGTTTTGATTTTTCTGATTCAACCATTTTTGATACAGGAATTCCCGTCCACTTTGAAACAACTTCAGCAATTTCCTCAATATCAACTTCTTCCTTGATCATTTTAGAATTTGCCTGTAACTCATGTAATTTTACTTTTGCTAATTCCAAATTGTTTTCAGTTTCTTGAATTTTTCCGTAACGAATTTCAGCAACTTTTCCATAATCGCCTAATCTTTCTGCTGAATCGGCTTCCAGTTTTAGGTTTTCAATTTCCTCCTTGAATTTTTGCACAGAATCAACAACGTCTCTTTCTGCTTGCCATTTTGCATTAAAAGCATCTCGTTGTTCAGTTAGGTTTGCTAATTCTTTTGAAAGAATTTCTAATTTTTTAGTATCTTTTTCTCTCGAAATCGCTGCTTTTTCAATTTCTAATTGCATGATTTTACGTTCTAATTCGTCCAATTCTTCAGGCTTAGAATTGATTTCCATACGCAATTTTGAAGCTGCTTCATCAATTAAATCAATCGCTTTATCTGGTAAATGTCTATCCGTAATATAACGTTGAGATAATTCCACAGCAGCAATTACAGCAGCATCTTTGATTATTACTTTATGGTGATTTTCGTATTTATCTTTGATTCCACGTAAGATTGAAATTGCATCTTCTGTGCTTGGTTCATCAACTAAAACTGTTTGAAAACGACGAACTAAAGCCTTATCTTTTTCAAAATATTTTTGATATTCATTTAAAGTTGTTGCTCCAACAGCTCTTAATTCACCTCTTGCAAGCGCAGGTTTTAAAATATTTGCAGCATCCATAGCGCCGTCGCCACCACCAGCTCCAACTAAAGTGTGAATCTCATCTATGAATAAAATAATTTCTCCGTCTGCTTGAATTACTTCTTTTATTACAGCTTTTAAACGTTCTTCAAATTCTCCTTTGTATTTTGCGCCAGCTATTAAAGCACCCATGTCCAATGAGAAAACAATTTTTGATTTCAAATTTTCTGGCACATCTCCATTGACAATTCTATGGGCCAAACCTTCAGCAATTGCAGTTTTTCCAACTCCAGGTTCACCAATTAAAATAGGATTATTTTTTGTTCTTCGTGTTAAAATTTGCAAAACCCTTCTAATTTCATCATCACGACCAATTACTGGATCTAATTTTCCAGATTCAGCTAATTCATTTAGGTTTTTTGCATATTTTTCCAAAGATTTGTAATTTCCTTCGGGATTATTTGAGCTTACATTTTCTCCGTTTCTTAAATCCATAATGGCTTGTTTTAGATTGCTTTGTGTGATTTTATTGTCTTTTAATAATTGTCCGATGCTATCT
Organism: Chitinophaga pinensis; assembly: GCA_945870115.1. Taxonomy (GTDB): domain Bacteria; phylum Bacteroidota; class Bacteroidia; order Flavobacteriales_D; family Crocinitomicaceae; genus M2408. The sequence continues at coordinate 5,509 of CAMBRH010000100.1, forward strand.
TTTGCCTGTAATAAACTATAAAAGATGAGTTCCAATGAGACAAATTCATCATTGAAATTTTTCATTTCAGCCAAGGCATTATTCAAAGTAGAGTTTGCATCTTGACTCAAAAATAGTTGCCCGCCAGTAACTTTAGGGTATGATTCTAAAATTCGATCAACTACGAGTTCAATGTTTTTTGCTTCAACATTTACCTTGTTTAATATATAAGGTAAAACGTCCTTGTCAACTAGAAACATTGCTTTTAATAAATGACCGTTTCCAATGTTTCCGTGTCCGTTCGATTCAGCTAATGATTGTGCTTTTTGAACAGCTTCTTGTGCTTTTAGTGTAAATTTTTGAAAATCCATTTTTCTGGTTTTTTAGTTGCTAAATGAAAGTCAATTAATGTTCCAAAGTGATGAAATAGACAATTTGGCAGTTTTGTTTGGGTTTAACTGACTTTTTGGCAAAATTTATTATTTTTCAAAAATGTAACCTTTGTTAATAACTTTCGTTTATCTGTTGATAACTTAAAGATTATGAAAAGTATTAAACTGATTTTAGGGGTTTTAGCAGTTAATTTTTCTTTCGCAGAAAAATCTGATTTTGTTTCAAATGAAAAAAAATATACTCAGCAAGAATATGTTTCATTGTGGAAAGATCAGGCTGTTTATCTAATGGGTGAATATAATATACCTGCTAGTATTACACTTGCGCAGGGGATTTTAGAAAGTGGGAACGGTAATTCTACTTTAGCACAACAAGCAAATAATCATTTTGGAATTAAATGTTCAAATTGGACAGGAGATACTTATTATAAAAATGATGACAAGGCGAATGATTGTTTTCGAAAATATGAAAATGCAAGTCAATCTTACCTAGATCATAGTATCTTTTTAAGTTCCAAAACAAGGTATTCCGATTTATTTAAATTTGATGTAACTGATTATAAATCTTGGGCTCAAGGATTAAAAGATGCTGGTTATGCAACAAATCCTAAATATCCTCAATTGTTAATTGACATTATTGAGAAATTAAATTTGAATGAATTAGATGAAAACAATATTAGTTCTAAGGAGTTAAGCACAATAAAAAAAGAGAAGGTTGAAAAAGAACTTGTGAAATCAATTATGGCGAATGCGCATACGGTGGAAACCCACAAGAATAATATTAAATACATTGTAGCGAAAAAAGGTGATACGTACTACAGAATTTCAAAAGAATTTGGAATTGGGATGTGGCAATTATACAAATACAATGAGTTTGGAGAGAAAAAGGATTGTTTGGTACCTGGTGATATAATTTATTTAGCGCCAAAAAAGAGAAAATCAAGTACAAGTACTTTTTACGAGGCAAAAAAAGAAATTACTTTGAGAGAAATTGCTCAAATAGAAGGTATAAGAGTTCAACGACTAATGAAGTTTAATTCAATCTTGTCTGCAGATGAATTAATTAAAAAAGGTTCAAAAGTTAAACTTAAATAGTTGATTGTAAATATTTAAAATAATAAGTTAAAGTGTAATTTTAATTTGTTTTGTTTAGTTTAAGAAAGTCTTTTTCATTTGGAGAAGACTTTTTTGATTTTAGGAGTTCAAGAATAATAGTTTAATAAATTGATTTAGTTTTGCTAAAAATGGGAATATTTTTATATCTTTAAAACATAAACTTATGCAAACATTTCGATGAAGCCATCAACAGAACTATTTAAACTCATTAAATCACTTACAAAATCAGAAAAACGATTTTTTAAAATGAGTTCTTCACTTCAATCAGGGGATAAAAATTACCTAAAAATCTTTGATGTAATTGAAAAACAAGAAGAATACGATGAGGAGGCTATTAAAAAAGAATTTAAAAAGGAAACTTTTATAAAGCATTTACCTTCAGAAAAAAACCATTTATATCGTTTGGTTTTAAAAAGTTTACGTTCATTTTATTCGGAACAATCAATAAGTAGTATTTTAAAACAAGAAATAAAAAATGTTGAAATTCTATATAGTAAAGCATTATATAAAGAGTGTGAAAAATTTGTAGCTAGAGCGAAAAATTTGGCTGCAGATTATGAAAAATTTTACTATTGGTATGAACTTATTTCTTGGCAAAAAAAATTATTAGAAGAGGCTTATGAGGAAGGTGAATTTTCAACAAATCTGGATGCTTTAGTTACTGAAGAAGAATTAGTTATTGCAAAACTTAGAAATCTTGCTGAATATCAAGTGATTTACTCAAAAATTAATCTAATTTTCAGAAGTGGAGGTTTTACGAGAAATGAAAATGAGCGAAAAATTGTAGAAGACATAGCTGATTACCACTTAATCAAAGGTAAGAACACTGCTATTTCTACTCGCGCTGCTTCTATTTGTTACTATATTAAAGGTTTATGTGCAGCAACAAATAGAAATTATGCTGACAGTTTTCAGTTTTTTAATCGAACAAGAGAAATCCTGGATAATAATCCAAAAATCAAAGAAGATTCAGCGCAAAGATATATCATGACCATGTTTCATTTATTGCGCTGTAATATTGATAGTTGTGATTTTGAAAATGCTCAAAATTTTTTAATTGAAATTAGAACATTAACTGAAATTAAGGGATTTAATTCAACAGATGTTTCCATTAAAATTTTTGCAAATTCCTACAATCAAGAGTTGGAAATGAATAATAAGATGGGGGAGTTTGAAAAATCCATTCTTTTAATTGATGAAATAGAGATAAAAGTTAGCTTGTTTAAAGATAAATTGAGTAAGGAACAAGAATTACGTTTTTTATACAACAAAGCCTATAGTTATTTTGGAGTTGGAGAATATAAAAAGTCCTTATCTTTTTTAATTGAGATTTTAAATGATAATGAACAAACTTTAAGGCAAGATATTTATAGTTTCTCGCGTTTATTGAACCTAATCATTCATTTCGAATTGGAAAATTATGATTATTTGGAATATATAATTAAATCAACCAATAGGTATTTGTCTAAATACGAAAAGGATTATAAGATTGAAGATGTCTTGATTAAAAATATTCGTAAACTTTCAAAAGCTTCGAATAATATTTCTCAATTGGAGATATTTGAGGCTATGAATCAAGAATTAAATGTTTTGTTGCAAGATCATCACGAGCAGGTACTGTTAGAATATTTTGACATTTCTTCTTGGATAAATTCTAAATTGAATAAAACAAAATTTTCTCAGGAAGTGAAAAATAAATTAATAACAATCAAAAACTGACTGAATAATTAAAAACAATTCCATTTCTAAATGAATTAATTACAGTTAAACTGTTTTCAAAAGCGATGTAATTAAAAGTTCGATGTTCAACTTTTAGTGCCAAATCAATAGATTTATTTTTCCACTTAAATCCAATTCCACCTGAAAAAATTTGAGTTCCTTTTACAGGATTTAATTTTTGATTGTATCCAGATGGATAAAGCGCAAATCCTGCTCGCACAAAATATTGAGAATTGAAAACTATTTCGCCACCAATTCTTAAATTCAAAACTGTTCGTAATTCATTGTTTGCATTTTCGTTTTCAACTTCGTAACTATAAGGAGCATAACTTGAATCTGCTGTTGTTTTGAAATGGGCAAATTTATAATCAACTACTTCAACATCAGCATTTATACAACCACGAGTTCCAAAGATATAAGCTAAAGATCCAACTAGTTTTGTTGGTGTTCTCAGTTGGTATTTGTAATTTCCAACAGGTTTTAAATCATCAGCAACAGTTCTTGTTGTATCTTTAAAATAAGATGTCATGTCGGCACTGAAATCATCTGCTAAATTAAAGAAGGTTGGTGTGTGAAGACTTAATCCTAAACGTAAATTTTGAACTGGCAAGTAAATTATTCCTAATTTTAAATTGGCTCCGTTTCCTTTAGTTTTTAAATGGTATTCGTATTCAAAAGAATCTAATTCAACTCCTTCTGTATTCGTTGCCTGTTCATAATGATAATAATCTTCTAAATATTTGGCTGTTTTCAAACCTATATTTCCACCGATGTATAATTTATTCATATAATTGGCGCTCAAATTAAAATTGTATTCTGAAACGCCACCTGAATTTTTGACATTTCTACGTTGGTTTACATCAGAATAATTCAAATCAGGAACGTATCCGCCAGCTCCGTTTTCATTTATCGCGTAAGTGTCCCATGCCAATGCGGAAGAAAACGGCAAAACATCATAAATATACTCTGGTGAAACTTGATCCGCAAAGCTACAAAATTCATCTAGTAATGAGCTGAATTGCTGTCCTGAATAAGAATAAGAATCTTTGAAATTTTGTAAGCGATTAAAACTAAATCCGAATTGGAAAAATAAAAAACCTTTGTTGTTTTCAGAAACATCACTCGTTAAAACAAAACCTAAATTGTTTAATTTAAATGAATTGAGTGAATTTTGGGTTTCAACATTATTAAATGTGGCTTTGTTTAAAATACTTGTATTTTGAAAAGCTAATCCGAAAGTTGATGAAGAATATCTGCCAAATCCAGCTGGATTTATTGAAGAAGAACTTAAATCTGCTCCCAAAGCGCCGAATGCTCCACCCATTGCTTCAAATCTTGCAGAGCCAAAAACTTGCGTTTCAGAAAAACGAATTAAATCTCTTGTGTCTTGCGCAAAATTTATGAATGAAATTCCAAGTGAAAATAAAATAATTCCACCCAAACGAAGGTCTGATTTTCTCATTAATTTCTTCTTTTGCCAGTTGTTCCGCCAGTTGTTCCGCCAGTTGAACCGCCAGTACTTCCTCCAGATCTTGTGCTTGTTCCAGTTTTTATAGTTGTTCCTGAATTTCCTCCAGAATTTCTTGTTGTTGTTCCACTATTTTCGTTAGTTACACGCGTGCTTGTTTGAGTATTAGTACCTTCTCGACGAACACTTGCATTGTTATTTGTTGAAACTCGAACACCATTTTTCGCTAAACCAGTTCCTGTGGTAACCGTTTTTCTATTCGTGTTTTTTGTTTCAGTTTTGATTTCTATTGAATTGTTAACTGTTTGACCACTAATTCTTTTTCCATTGTTAACGGTGGTTCCTGAATAAGCAGTTGTTGGATTTCCAGTATTTATTGCCAAACCTTTTTTTCCAGTAAACGAGCTACCCATTCTTCTTCCCGCATTTATTCCAGAAATTGAATTTCTAGGGCCTTGAATATAATTTCCTAAATTGGTTTGAGTTTGACCATTGTTACCTATGTAAAATCCATTATTATAGTAGCTGTTATAATATTCATTGTAATAATGGTTACTGAAATTGCCTCCGTAATTATGATCATTTGCATTGTAAACCCACATTCCATGGTAATAACCAGAATTAGAATACCAATTTGCATAACAAAATGCACTTTGAGAAATTAAGAAACTATTGTAATAATGACGATCACCAAACGGAGAATATGCCATATTCCCGATATATACATTCGTTAATTTAAATTCATTCGTTCTTACATAAAC
>CAMBRH010000101.1 GCA_945870115.1 Chitinophaga pinensis
ACTAAATCTTGCAAAATTTCTTTGTTTGAACATTTTTGTTCTTGCAATTCATTCACACAAATCATGAAGTTTGAAACGCCTGTATTGAAAGAAAAACGGTTTAAATCGTCTTCAATTTTCTGAATGGTTTTATGCAAAGTTTTGTAAGAATCTTTTGAAACTTCTGCATCAGAAAAATGAGCAACGCCGTTTTCGTCAAAGTTAAACAAACGCCACAATTTTCTCAAAAAGTTTGAAACACCATTGATTCCTTTTGTGTCCCACGGTTTTGATTGCTCCAAAGGACCCAAAAACATTTCGTACATACGCAAAGTATCGGCACCAAATTTTGAAACCAATTCATCTGGAGTTTGCACATTGAACTTGGATTTAGACATTTTTTCTACTTCGTGACCGCAAATAAAATCTCCGTTTTCCTCTGGAATAAATACCGCATTTTTATATTCTTCACGCGAATTTTTGAATGCTTCGATGTCAAGTTTATCATTGTCAACTAATGAAATATCAACGTGTGATGGATAACAATTAAATGGACCAAAATCAATTAATTCTATATTTGGATTTAAATTCTTAAAAAAAAGTTTGCACTTATCTTCAAAATTGTTAATTTCTATTTCGGAATATACATTTTTGCTTAATTTATCATAAATACTTTTTGAAACAAAAATATTTGGCAAATTAACGTCTTGATTTTCCGTTTCAGTACCAAAAACAAAAAGAGGAGGAACTTTATAAACCAAACTACTTCTTCCCAAAATCATTCCTTGATTGATCATTTTTTGAAATGGCTCATCAAAGCCAATAAATCCTTTGTCATTCAAGAATTTTGTCCAGAAACGAGAGTACAATAAATGTCCAGTTCCATGCTCAGAACCACCAATGTACAAATCAACGTTTTTCCAGTAATCAACTTGTTTTTTGCTTACAAATTCGTTTTCATTTTCAGGATCCATGTAACGTAAAAAGTACCAAGAACTTCCAGCCCAACCAGGCATCGTGTTCAATTCTAAAGGGAAAATCGTTTTGTTATCTATTAACTCTACACTTTTCACTTTAAACTCTTCACTATCCCACGCCCACAATTTCGCATTTCCTAAAGGTGGTTGACCATCAGCGGTTGGCAAATAATTTTCTACTTCTGGCAAGACGATTGGTAAATGTTTCACATCAATCATTTGTGGTAATCCATTTTTGTAATAAACAGGAAATGGTTCACCCCAATAACGCTGACGAGAGAAAACTGCATCGCGCAAACGGTAATTTGTTTTGCCTTTTCCAAGTCCTTTTTCTTCAATTACTTGAATTGCTTTTTTAGTTGCATCTTTAATTTCCAAGCCAGATAAAAAGTCAGAATCACAAATTTTTCCCGCTTTTTCAGTGTAAGCTTGTTCGGAAATATCAATGTTTTCAAAAATATTTTTAATTTCAATCCCAAAGTGTTTTGCAAAATCCCAATCGCGTTGATCGCCACAAGGAACAGCCATTACAGCTCCAGTTCCGTAGGAAGCCAAAACGTAATCTCCAATCCACAATTGAATTTTTTCGCCCGTAAAAGGATGAATCGCATAAGAACCAATAAATTCTCCTGAAATCACTTTCACATTTGCTTGTCTATCTCTTTCTGTTTTTAATGAAGAAGCTTTTATGTAATTTTCAACTGCTTCACGTCTGTCATCAGTCGTTAATTGAGCCACCAACGGATGTTCTGGAGCCAAAACCATGAACGAAACGCCGAAAATGGTATCAGGTCGCGTAGTGAAAACTTCAATCTTACTTTCTGAATGTTCCACTTCAAATTCAAGTGAGCATCCAACCGATTTTCCAATCCAATTGCGCTGAATATCTTTGATAGAATCCGTCCAATCCAATTTTTCTAAACCAGTTAACAATCTTTCAGCATACGCTTTGATTCGCATGGACCATTGACGCATCAGTTTTTGTTCAACTGGATGTCCGCCACGTTCTGAAACGCCATTTATTACTTCATCATTTGCCAAAACTGTTCCCAAAGCAGGACACCAATTTACCCATGAATCAGCTAAATATGTCAAGCGGTATTCTTGCAAAATGTTTGCTTTTTCTTCTTCCGAAAAATTATTCCAAGCTGCAGAAGTAAATATTTTTTCGCAATCTGAGCACGCATTTACATTAGCATTTCCCTCTTTTTCAAAAATTGAAATTAAGTCTGAAATGTTCTCCGCTTTTTGGGAATTATTGTTATACCAAGATTCAAAAAGTTGAATAAAAATCCACTGCGTCCATTTGTAATAGTTTGAATCAGAAGTTCTTACTTCTCTCGACCAATCGAAAGAAAAACCAATTTGATCCAATTGATCACGGTAACGTAAAATATTTTCTTTGGTAGTTGTATCAGGATGTTGACCTGTTTGAATGGCATATTGTTCTGCTGGTAAACCAAAAGAATCGTAGCCCATTGGGTGCAAAACATTAAAACCTTTCAATCGTTTATAACGAGCATAAATATCCGAGGCAATATAACCTAGTGGGTGACCAACGTGCAATCCTGCTCCCGAAGGATAAGGAAACATGTCTAAAACATAATATTTTGGTTTGTCAGTCCCGATAGCTATCGAGGAATTGTCAGCTTTAAATGTTTGATTTTCAGCCCAAAATTTTCTCCACTTTTGTTCTATTTCTTGGAAATTATAATCCATTTTCTAAAATTTTAATAAAAAGCGTAAAGATAAGATAATTTTAGTGTATATTCGTCACTTTAACGATATTGAAAGCAAGATTTATGACAAATTTGATCAAAATTTTATTGGTACTTTTTCTCTTCAAAGGAAATTTATTTGGTCAAAATTTGAATGAAAAAAAATTAATTAAGGAATATTCTAGTGAACAAGAACCTAATAAACGCTTTTTAAAACTATACGCTTTAGCTAAATTTTACCAAATAAATAATTACAGTAAAGCTGATTCAATAAGAAAATCGCTGCTTACTTTAAGTTATAGTTCTTCCGATTCTGCTCGTTATTTATCGAAAGTTTTTGATGCGGAAGTTGATTTATCGAATGGAGATAAAGAGTTGTACTTTTCTAAAGTTATTGATTTACAAAGTTTTATAAGTCAGTTTCCGAGCCAAGCTATTAAGATAGATATTTATCAGCGTTTAGCAGATTATCATTTGTATCACCGTGAAATGAACGAGGCAAATTATTACTTAAAAGATGCCTTAAAATTGAGTAAACGCTTGAGAAACAACAAAGAAATTTCTAAAACATATCGACTTTTTTCACAATCTTACATGATAAAAAACATGAAAGATTCAGCAAATTATTACACCTTAGAATGTATCCAATTTGCACGAAGATCTGCTAATAAAAAATTACTTTCTGAAGCATTTAACAATCAAGCAACAATTTTCAATTATTTTGGTCAGATTGAATTGAGCGCATCCAAAAATTTAAGTGCTTTACAGTTGGCAAATGAAGAAGGAGATTATGCTAGAATTGCCAAATATTCAATTAATATTGGTGAAGCTCAGTTGGCGATTCAAAATTATAAAGATGCAGAATTTTATTTTTTGAATGCTATAGAAACTGCTTTAAAAATCAAGGATAAACGAACCGTTGCATTGGCTCAAATTGATTTGGGAAGAGTTTATAAAATCAAAAAAGAATATCAAAAAGCCTTAGAATATCAGCGAAAAGCACTAAAATTGTTACTGCCATACAATGATTATGAAGGTTTGGGTAATGCGCACAATACAATTGGTGATATTTACCGTGAGCAAAAAGAATTTTCGAAAGCTTTAAGTAATTATAACAAAGCCTTGGTTTATTTTGAATCAAGTTCAAACAAAGAAAAAATTGCAACAGTTTATCACAATGTTGGATACGTTTTTGAAAAGCAAGGTAAATATGCAAACGCTTTAAATTATTTGAATCGTTCCGTTGACATTCGATCGCAATTTGGATATAAAAGTTCGGTTTATCCTACCTATCAAACAATTTCAGATGTATATTTCAAAACAGGAAATCAAATTCTTGCGTATAAATATTTGAAGATGTATGCAAGTTATTCCGATAGTGCCAGAACAATTGAATCGACAAAAAATATTGCTGAATTAAGTGAACTTTATCGTTCTGAACAAAGAGATCGAGATAATTTATTGAAATCTGATTCCTTGGAAAGACAAAGACAAAAAATTGCTTTAAATACTTCCTTATTAGAAAATTCAGAATTGAAATCAAACCTGCAAGCCTATATTATTTTGGCGTTTGTAATTTTAATGTTATTAGCAGGAATCATTGGATTTTACCGTTGGAATCAAACAAAAATAAAATCGCAACAGCAGCAAGCTGAGATGAATCAAACATTGCTACGGGCGCAAATGAATCCGCATTTTGTCTTTAATGCAATGTCAGTAATTCAAAGTTATATTTATGATAATGACACCAAAAATTCTTCTAAATTCTTGGTCAATTTCTCAAAGTTAATGCGTTTGATTCTGGAAAATTCTTCCAAAGAATCAATTCCCATTAAAACTGAATTTGAAATTTTAGATAAGTATTTGAACATTCAAAAAATGCGCTTTGAAGACCGTTTTGAATACAAAATTACAGTAGATGAGGTTCTATACGAGGAGGAAGCCGTAATTCCGCCAATGATTACGCAACCGTTTATTGAAAATGCAATTGAACACGGTCGCCTGCATCTCATTGAAGATGGATTTATCAATATTCATTTTTACAAAGAGGGAAATATGCTCAGAATTACTGTTAAAGATAATGGAGTTGGCAGAAAAGGATCCGAGATGAATAAGAAAAGTAGTGAACATAAAAGTATGGCAATGAAAATCACCAGAGATAGAATTGATAATTTAAATAAAAAATACCGCTCCGATGGTTTTTTACAAATAGAAGACTACGATAAAATAAAAGAAACAGGAACAAAAGTTTTAATTTCTATACCTTATCGCATTGAAAATCAAATTTAATTATTACTTTTACTTTACTGAAAGATGAAAAACTACTTTTTCTACTACAAACGTTTTAAGAATTAATCACTTATGAAAGCAGTAATAATAGACGATGAAAAAAGAACAAGGGAATTAATTGCAAAATTAATTGAATCTTTTGAACTTGGAATTGAGACTTTTCCAGTTGGTGAAAATGTTATGTCTGGTCTAAAAGCAATTGAAGAAATAAAACCAGACATCGTTTTTTTAGATATTCAAATGCCTGACGGTACCGGTTTTGATATGTTGAAAATGATTCCTCAAAAAACGTTTGAAGTAATATTCATAACAGCACACGAAGAATTTGCTATTAAAGCCATAAAATTTAGCGCTTTAGATTACATCCTTAAACCAATTGATCCTGAAGAATTAAAAAAATCGATTGAAAAAGCAATTGAAAGCATTGATCATAAACGAGAAGAATCTCAATATGATGCTTTACAACAAAATATTCAACCTTCTCAAAAAAGAAGGTTGGTTTTAAAAACGCAAGAAAGTGTGCATGTTGTTGATTTAGATAAAATTATTCGTTGCGAAGCAGATAGAAACTATACTTCTTTTTATTTGGTTGACCACAAAAAAATATTGGTTTCTAAAACTTTAAAGGACTATGAAACTTTATTGACAGGTCATAATTTCTTGAGAGTTCAACAATCTCATTTGGTGAACTTAGATTATGTGGATCGATACGATAAAGCAAATGGAGGAACTGTAATTATGAAAGATGGTTCAGAAGTTCCAATTTCCCCAGCAAAAAGAGATATTTTCTTTAAGATTTTAGAGAATTTGTAGGTGAAGAATTGAATTTAAATATTTTTATTGAATTACCCATTTGTTTCCCGAATTACTAATTTTAGTGGTTTTTGGCATGGTTTTAAAACAAAAACACACGCCAAAAACGATTTAATTTTTAGTATTTACGACGGTTCCGATAGCTTTCGGAATCATCCGTCGTTATAAATATATGACACCTACGGCGTCATAACGTATTAACAAAAATCATTTTAAAAGTATAAATCAATTTAGTTCGGGAAGTATCAGGGTAATTCAATATTTTTAAAAGAAAATTTAGATTGCCTCGATTTTAATTTATTTTTCTTGAAAGCGAAGCAATCTGTAATTTGTAATCTTTTAATTTGTAATCAGTTTTCAACAATTCTCAACCAAACTTTTCCCAGTCATTTCCATAGGAGAAGCAAGTTTCATGCGGTCTAAAATTGTTGGAGCAACATCAGCTAAAATTCCACAGTGCAACTTTAATTTATCATTTGTTACCAAGATAAAAGGAACTGGATTTAGTGAATGAGCTGTGTTGGGACTTCCATCAGCGTTTAAAGCAAAGTCAGCATTGCCATGATCAGCGATTACAATTAATTCATAATCTAATTTTTTGGCTGCTTCTGTAACATCTTTCAAGCAAGAGTCAATTGTTTCAACAGCTTTAATTATCGCTTGATAAACACCCGTATGTCCAACCATATCAGGATTTGCAAAGTTTAAACAAAAGAAATTTGGTTTATCCTTTTCTATTTCTGCAATGATTTTGTCTTTTACTTCAAAAGCACTCATTTCAGGTTGTAAATCATAGGTCGCAACCTTTGGTGAATTCACCATGATACGATTTTCTCCTTCAAATTCAATTTCTCTTCCTCCGCTAAAAAAGAAGGTAACGTGCGGATATTTTTCTGTTTCAGCAATACGAATTTGCGTTTTTCCTAGCTTAGAAAGAACTTCACCCAACGTATTTTTTAAATTATCCTTGTCAAAAATTACCTGCACATTTTTAAAACTTGCATCGTAATTAGTCATTGTGTAATATTCCAAATCAAGTTTATGCATGTTTTGATCTGGAAAATCTTTTTGTGTTAAAGCAATAGTTATTTCTCTCGGTCTATCTGTTCTAAAATTAAATGAAATCACAACATCGCCATTTTTTATGCGAGAATTTGGGTCAGTTGAAGTAATTGTTGGTTCAAAAAATTCATCCGTAATGTTATTTAGATAGGATTTTTCAAAAGCCTCAATCGGATTATCAATAGATTCTCCAATCCCCTTAACCATAACATCATAGGCTTTTTTGATTCTTTCCCAGCGATTATCTCGATCCATTGCATAATATCTTCCAACAATGGATGCGATTTTTGTTGATTTAATATTTTCTTTTTCAAGCAATTCTTTCATGAAATTCAATCCACTTTTAGGATCACAATCTCTTCCATCGGTAAAAGCATGAATAAACGAATTTTCAATCTTGAAATCTTCGGCCATTTTGCAAAGCGCATACACATGTTCTTGCGAACTATGAACGCCACCTTTTGAAACCAATCCCATAAAATGAATGGCAACATTTTTATCTTTTGCTGTTTGAAAAGCTTTTTTTAGTTGTTCATTTTCAAAAAACTCACCATCACGAATTGATTTATTGATACGTGTAAGTTCTTGATAAACAATTCTTCCGGCACCAATATTCAAATGACCAACTTCTGAATTCCCCATTTGCCCGTCTGGTAAACCAACATCTTCACCCGAAGTTTTTAATGTTGCATTTGGGTAAGTTTGCAAAAGATAATCCATATATGGAGTATTTGCATTAAATATGGCGTCAGATTTTGAGTGATCTCCAAGACCCCAACCATCTAATATTATTAATCCTACGTTTTTTTTCACTTTGTTCTTTTTTTGAAGACTTTAAGATGTCAAGATTCAAAAGGCAAGACAGAAAATTCTTCGTCTTGACTTTTGAATCTTTTAGTCCTTTGTCTAATTTTTATTCAATATTCAAATCTTTTATCAACAAAAATTAAGTCTTATTATCCTAATATCCTGAAGTCTTAATATCCAATCAAAAAGTTAATTCGAAAACAGCACCATTTGGCACATTTTCTTTGTATTCAATTTCTCCTCCTATTAAATTTGTAAATTCTTTCACGATAAAAAGTCCCAAGCCTGTTCCCTTTTTAGATCTTGTTTCTTCATTTTCAAGTCTTACGAATTTTTGGAAGATTATTTCTCGATTTTCTTTTGAAATTCCTGGTCCAAAATCAAATATACGTAATAGATTACGTTCTTCAATTTTTATTAATTCAATTTTAATTTTTTTCTCTGTTCCAGCGTATTTTATTGCATTCTCAATCAAATTTATAACAATTGTTTTGAACATGAAAATATCTGTTTCAATTTCAATGTCTTTTAACTTTAATTCAAAAAAGTCTTTGTTGTATTTTAGAACGTATTGCTTTACGATCTTCTCAATTTCATTAGATAAACTAATTTTTTCTTTGTGGATTTCAAAAGTTCTATTTTCAATTCTGGCAGAAATTAAGATTGCATCAACGATTTCTTCTAAGCGTAAATTTTCCAAAAGCGCTTTTTGTAAAAGTTCATCTCTCTTTTCTGCTTCAAAATTTCTTTTCAATAAGGTTTGCAAATATAATTTTGTTGAAGCCAAAGGAGTTTTTAACTCATGTGTTACTGAAAGTAAAAAGTTATGCTGTCTTTTCGCTAATTCATGTTCCTTTTTGATGGATTTCATAATTCTCCATAAACCAAAAATTAAAATCAAAAAGAAAACCAAACCTTCGCCAATTATCATTCCAATTCGCTTGCTGACTGCCGCTGCAGGATAACCAACTTCTTGCGTTAATTGAATGATGTGATAAGCCCACCAAGAAAACTGTAACACAACGTAAGCTCCAAGTAAATAAAAGAATATTGTTGGTTGTCTTCTCACTTATTTATTTTAAATTTCGTTTCACAAAGGTAAGCTTTTTACTCAATTTTTTATGCTATATTATCAATAAATTTAGCGAGATGGTAGTCCTTTTCGCTTATTGTATTCGTTTCATGAGTAAATAATTCAATATTCATTATGGAACATTTATGAATTTGAATATCGGGGTGATGAGCAACTTCGTCCGCATATTGTGCAATTTTAAGCATAAAAAGTGCTAATTCTGTTTGTGTTTTAAAAGAGAATTCTTTTTGTAACTTATTGTTTTTAATTAACCAACTCATTTAATTTAAATATTAGGTAAGAAAACATGATTTTAAATTTACAAACTGTGGGTTTTAAATTCCTTAAACTAACACATGTTAATTTGTGTGTCGTTTTGTGAAGTTAGCACTTTTAATCGGTTTTCAGCTTATATTTTTCAATTTTTTCATGCTCTTTTTGAAATCTTGCTTAACTTTAACAAAAAATTTAAAAAAATGATTCAAGTTAAAAATTACGTTCAAGGAAAATGGCAAGCCGGAGAAGGTGTTGAAACTAATTTATACAATGCTTTAAATGGTGATTTAATCGGAAATACTTCCAGTAAAGGACTTGATTATGAGTCTATTTTAAATTATGGTCGCACAACTGGTGGAAGCGTATTGCGTAAAATGACTTTCCAAGAAAGAGGCCGAATGTTAAAAGCTTTGGCTTTGTTTTTACAAGAAAAAAAAGAATCATACTATCAATTAAGTGCTTTAACTGGAGCAACAAGAGTAGATTCTTGGATTGATATTGAAGGAGGAATTGGAAATGTTTTTGCAAATGCGAGTTTGAGAAAACAATTTCCTGATTTACCTTATTATGTGGATGGAGTTGCTGCTCCACTTTCAAAAAATGGATCGTTTATAGGACATCATATCATGACTCCAAAAAGAGGAGTTGCTATTCACATCAATGCTTTTAATTTCCCAATTTGGGGAATGTTGGAAAAAATAGCTGTGAATTTAATGGCGGGCGTTCCTTGTATCGTGAAACCATCAGAATTTACCTGTTTCTTAACAGAATTAATGGTAAAAGACATCATTGATTCTAAAATTTTACCAGAAGGTTCATTACAATTAGTTTGCGGTTTGGGCCGTGGAATACTTGATTTTGTTGACATGGAAGATACAGTGACTTTCACCGGAAGTGCACATACTGGAAAAGTATTGAAAGCCTTACCACAAATCGCTGATAAAAGTGTAGCTTTTAATTTGGAAGCAGATTCTTTGAACGCAACAATTTTAGGGAAATTTGCAACACCTGGAACCGCTGAATTTGATTTATTTATCAAAGAAACAACAAAAGAAATTACGGTGAAAGCTGGACAAAAATGTACTGCTGTTAGAAGAATACTCGTACCAGAAAATTTATTGGATGAAGTTCAAAAAGCAATTGCTGCTCGTTTGGCTTCTACAAAAATTGGTGATCCAGCGATGGAAGGAGTTCGCATGGGTTCATTAGCAACAAGAACACAAGTTGATCGTGTAAGAGAAAGCGTAAATAGACTGGCTTTAACGCAAGAAATCGTTTATGGAAATGTAAACGAAGTAGAAATTACTGGTGGTGATTCTGAAAAAGGAGCATTTTTCTCACCAATTTTATTTGTGAATAACGACCCTTTTAATAAAACTGATTGTCATGAAATTGAAGCTTTTGGTCCAGTTTCAACGATTATGCCTTACAATGATATCGAAGATGCAATTGAGTTATCCAGAATGGGGAAAGGTTCTTTGGTCTCGTCAATCGTAACACCAAACGACAAAGAAGCATGTGAATATGTGATTGGTGCAGCAAGTATGCATGGTAGAATTTTGGTTTTAAACAAAGATTGCGCGAAGGAAAGTACTGGTCACGGTTCACCAATGCCACTTTTAACACATGGAGGTCCAGGAAGAGCTGGAGGAGGAGAAGAAATGGGTGGAAAACGTGGAGTTTTACATTACTTACAACGAACAGCAATTCAAGGACATCCAACAACTATTACGCAAATAACCCAACAATTTCAAGTTGGCGCAGAAATGCCAGAAGCAAATCCGCATGTTTTCAGAAAGCATTTTGAGGAAATGGTCATTGGTGAAACAGTTTTCACGCACAAACACACTGTAACGGATGCCGACATTGTAAATTTCGCCAATGTTTCAGGAGATAATTTTTATGCACACATGGATGCAACTTCTTTGGAAGGAACAATTTTTGAACG
>CAMBRH010000102.1 GCA_945870115.1 Chitinophaga pinensis
TATCAATTAAATTTCTTGCAATTGAAGTATTTATTTTCCGAAAAAGATGTTTTTTATATCGGTAAAGGTTTAGTTTTTATTCGTTTTGCAATGTATGTACTTTTTGGATGCTATTTATTTGTTTACACTAAATTTTGGAAAAACGCCTATAACGACAAAATTTCTAAAATCTATTTAGATTATTTATTGCATTTTGTTTTAGTTTGGGTTTTGAGTGCGGAATTAGTCAATTGGATGCATCTTTTTGATTCAAATCAAGCATATAAATTAGGATTGAGTATTTTCTGGGGAGTTTATTCCTTGGGATTAGTGAGTTTTGGAATTTGGAAGAAAAAATCTTACCTGCGAATTGGTGCAATTTCTTTGTTTGGTGTAACTTTAATTAAATTATTTTTGTACGACTTAAAAGACATGACAACAATCACCAAAACAGTTGTATTCATCTCTTTAGGGATTTTACTTTTGATCATATCTTTCCTTTACAACAAATATAAATCAGTGCTTTTTGAAGAAACAAATCTGCCAGAAAATGAAAAATAAAATCTTAATTATACTCATTTTATTAAATATTTCATCTGCATTTTCTCAGATGAAAGCTTACAAATATGTTTCTAAAATTGAGACTCCAAGTTCTATTTGGCATAAAATTAAGCTGGAAGAATCCGTTTTTAATAAAATAAAATCTGACTATTCTGATTTAAGGATTTTTCAAATTTCTGGAAAAGATACAATCGAATCACCTTATTTTATTCAAGATTATTCGAATGAAGTTACAGAGCAAATTAGCACTTTCGAAATTTTAAATTCGAGTAAAAAAGACGGATTTTTCTATTATACTTTAAAAAGAAAAACAAGTGAGGAAATCAAACAAATCAACCTTGATTTTGCTCGATCAAACTTCGATTGGAAAGTTACTTTGGAAGGAAGCAATTCTCAAAATGAATGGTTTGAATTGACAAAAGATCAGCGAATTGTATCGATAGAAAATGAAGAAACCGATTATTCATATACAAAATTAACTTTTCCAACTTCAAGTTATAAATTTTTTAGAATAAAAATTAAAGAAGAAAATTCACCTGAATTAACCTTTGCTCGTTTTTCAAATATTCAAATTCAAAAAAATAATTTAGAAAAAATTAAACATTCAAAATTTGATGTTTTTCAAGATAAAGAACAAAAAAGAACAATTATTTCAGCTCAATTTGATAGTAAAATTCCTCTTTCAAGTATTAAATTATTGACAGAAAGTAAATACGATTTTAACAGAAGACTTTCATTTTTTGTTTCGTTAGATTCAATTTTCTTGGATGATTATGAAAATAGGAATGAAATTTATTCAGGAAATTTGACATCTTTTGAAGAAAACACCTTTGATTTTGAGCAAACGTTTGTTCGTTATGTTAAAATTGTGATTGAAAACAACGACAATCAAGCAATTGATATAAAAGGTGTTGAATTTGCTCGTAATCCAATCAATTTAATTGGCCGTTTTGAAGCACAAGGAAATTATTTTTTGTGCTTTGGAAATGAAGAAGCTGATTTTCCAAATTATGACATTGAACAATTCGCAGATAAAATTCCAAAAAATATCAGTGAACTAAAATATGAAATTTTCACTGAAATTCCCGAAGAAATTGACAATAAAAAAACCGAACAAGCAAATAAAACTTGGTTGTGGCTAATTGTTGGATTTGTTGTTTTATTATTGGTGTATTTTACCGTAAAAATGATGGGTGTTAAAAGTAAAGAGGAATAAAATTTAAAATGAAATCAAAAATTGCCCTTTTATGTAGTTCAACAAGTTGGAGTGGTTTAGAAATGAACCATTTAAAAACGGCAAAATACTTAAATGACTTAAATTTTGAAACCTTCGTTTTTTGTCAAGAAAACACACCAATTGAAACATTTGCTTTAGAACAAAATTTAAACGTTGTTTACATTCAGAAACACAAACGCTATAAATACTTTTTTGCTGGATTAAAATTGAGCAATCTTTTAAAAGAACATCAAATTTCTAATGTAATAGTTCGTAATTCAAGTGATTTGAATATTTGTTCCATTGCAAAAACGTTCTCAAGAAATAAATTCCATCTTTCTTTTTTCATGGAAATGCAATTGGGTGTAAGTAAGAGAAATTTTCTACATACTTCACGTTTTACGAAAATTGATTTATGGGTTTGTTCAACAAATTTCTTGAAAAATCAAGTATTAAAATTTACTAAATTCCCTGCTGAAAAAATAAAAATTATTCCACCAAGTCTAAATTTAAGTCTTTTTCAGAAAGAAATAAGCAAAGAAAATTCGCGTGAAAAATTAAATTTACCTTCCAACAAAATTATTATTGGACTAATCGGTCGTTTGGATATTTTGAAAGGTCAACATTTACTTTTAAAAGCACTTGCAATTTTAAAAAATGAAAATTTGTTTGTTTGTTTTATGGGTTCACCAACCTTAAATGAAGACAACAATTATTTCAACTTCTTAAAAGATTATGTAAAATCGAATAATTTGAAAAATCAAGTTGTTTTTCTACCTTTTCAAGAGGAAGTTTGTAATTTTTATAAAGCGATTGATGTCTGTGTCTTGGCTTCAAAATCTGAGACTTTTGGAATGGTGACGATTGAATCTTTGGCTTCTGGAACGACTATTATTGCATCGAATGCCGGGGGAACTCCAGAAATTCTTGAAAATGGAAATTTGGGATTGTTATTTGAAACTGAAAACGAAATAGACTTAGCCGAAAAAATAAATTGTTTTCTAAGAAATGAATTCTTTTCTGACAAACTTAAAATTGAAAAATCAATTCAAAAATATGATTCCAAACAAGTTTTAAGTGAAGTTATTAAAAGCTTGGGTTTAAAATAAATCTGTTATCTTTTCTCCATTTGTCAAATGGTAAACATTTAATCCAATTCTTTGAGCACCTTCAATGTGTTGAATGCTGTCATCAATAAAAAGTGTTTTTTCTGGAATTAAATTATTTTTTTGACAAACAAATTCAAATATTTCAGCGTTTGGTTTTCTCATTTTTATTTCATTTGAAAAATAAACTTCTTGAAAAAAATTATGTAAAGAACTTTCTTCAGAAACATTCTTTAATTTCCGATTAAATTGCTGAATGTGAATTTCATTTGTATTGCTTAATAGAAAAGTAGGCTTTTCTGTCTTCAACTTTTGAATTAATTCCAAATTTTCTTTTGGGAAATCTATTATCATGGCATTCCAAGCAGCAACAATTTGATTAGCACTGGTTCCTTTTGGTAAAAAAGGTAATAATTCATTCACAAAATATGGAGCAGAAATCACTCCTGTTTCTAATTTATCAAATAAACCAGATTGTGTTGCCTGCGAATATATAGCATCAAAATCTTTCAAACCAAGATCTTGAAATGCTTTTGCAGTTAGATTGTAGTTAATGTTTAAAATAACTCCACCTAAATCAAAAATGATGGCATCGAAACTTGAAAAATAGTCTTTAGATTTCATATTTTGTAATTTTAACCTTTCAGCATAAATACTTTCAAATGGTAATTTTTTGATTTTCTTTAAACAAAAAAACCTGCTGAATAATCAACAGGTTTTAAAGTGTATTTTAATTTTTATTATAATCCAAATGCAGCTTTCACCTTATCAACAAAATCTAATTTCTCCCAAGTAAATAATTCTACTTCCTTAGAAACGATTTCACCACTTGGTGATTTGAATGTTTTTGTAACAACTTCATTTTTACGTCCCATGTGTCCGTAAGCAGCAGTTTCACTATAAATTGGATTTCTTAATTTTAATCTTTGCTCAATTGCATATGGACGTAAATCAAAAATTCCTTCTAAAATTCTTGCAATTTCACCATCCGTTTTGTCAACTTTAGCAGTTCCGTAAGTATTTACATATAAACCACAAGGTTTTGCAACACCAATTGCATAAGAAACTTGTACCAAAATCTCATCACATAAACCTGCTGCAGCAGCATTTTTTGCGATATGACGTGTAGCATAAGCAGCTGAACGGTCAACTTTTGAAGGATCTTTTCCTGAGAAAGCACCACCACCGTGAGCACCTTTTCCACCGTAAGTATCAACGATAATTTTACGTCCAGTTAAACCTGTATCTCCGTGAGGACCACCGATTACAAATTTTCCAGTTGGATTGATGTGGTAAGTAATTTCATTAGTAAATAAAACTTGTAATTCTGGCTTTAATTTCGCTTTTACACGAGGAATTACGATATTTACGATATCCTCTTTAATTTTTGCTAACATTGTTGCTTCTTCAGCGAAATCATCATGCTGTGTTGAAACAACGATTGAATCAATTCTTTGAGGAACATTGTCATCAGAATATTCGATTGTAACTTGAGATTTTGCGTCAGGTCTTAAATAAGGAATTAAATTTGACTCATTATTTCTAATGTGTGATAATTCTTGTAAGATTTTATGTGCTAAATCTAAAGCCAATGGCATGTAATTGTCAGTTTCTTTTGTAGCGTAACCAAACATCATTCCTTGATCTCCAGCCCCTTGAGCATTTGCTTTTGATTCGAAATCATCTGCAACAACTGCACGGTCAACCCCTTGATTGATGTCATCTGATTGATCATGAATAGCTGAAAGAATACCACAAGAATTTGCTTCAAACATATATTCTGACTTGGTATATCCAATTTTACGGATTACTTCACGAGCAATGCTTTGAACATCTAAATAAGTTTTTGTTTTAACTTCTCCAGCTAAAACCACTTGTCCAGTAGTAACCAATGTTTCACAAGCAACTTTAGAAGTTGGGTCAAAAGCCATGAAATTATCAATTAAAGCATCTGAAATTTGATCAGCAAGCTTATCTGGATGCCCTTCTGAAACTGATTCTGATGTAAACAAATATGACATTAATTTTGTGTATTTAATTAGTAAATAAAATTTTAAGTTGCGAAATTAATAAAAAACTCTGTAAAAGAAAAATTTGAATCGTTATTCTTTTTCAATTCCGATTTAACCAACCTCTTTTTTTGAAATAAATTACTAAAATTAACGCTAGAAGTGCCATTCCTCCGATTGCGAAGAAATAACCATATTTTGTTTTTAATTCTGGCATATTTTCAAAATTCATTCCGTAAATACCCACAATAAAAGTTAGTGGGATAAATATCGCACTGACAATTGTGAGTAATTTCATTATTTCATTCATTTTTTGTCCCTGAACGGCATAATATAAATTTGCCATACCTTCCAAAATTTGCTTGTTCGCATCAATTTCTTCCAAAATTGTTAAACAGTTATCTTTTAAAGATGAAAAATAATAATGATTTTCTTTACAAATAAATTGACTTTCAGTTTTATCTAATTGTAAAGTTATTTCTTTTAAAGGAAAAACAACTTTTCTTAATTCAATTAATTTCCGTTTTTCAATCTCAATTTTCTTTAAAGTGTCACTTTTTGAATGAAGTAAAATTTTTCCTTCGATTTTTTCAATCGAGTCGGTAATGTGATCCAATACTTCAAAATAATTATCGGTAACAGCTTCCAGCATGCGGTAAAGCAAAAAATCTGTGCCTTTCATTCTGATTTTACCTTTTTTCTTTTCAATTCGCTCTCTAACTACAGTGAAATGGTCTGAGCTTTTTTCTTGAAATGAAATAAGAAAACGATCACTTAGTAAAAAAGAGATTTTTTCCTTCTTTAATTGAGATGAAGTAGCGTCTTTAATTAAGGCAGATCTTACAGAAAAATAAATATAATTCGGATATTCTTCAATTTTTGGACGTTTTAAGTCTGCATAAATATCTTCAACTGTTAATTTATCAATTTTTAAATGTTCAGCTAATTTCTCTATGTTTTCTCGGTCTTCAATTGAATGATAATTTAACCAATGAATTTTTTCGTCACTACTTTGACTAATTTCTTTTGAAACGAAATTTTCAGCATAATATTTAGGACTATTTTCGGTTAGGAGAAAAGAATCACTATTGTAATGATATAATTGACAAATTTGTTTTGCTCTTTCCATGGTATAGTGCTGATTAATTTGAAATTACTTTTTCAACAAACGCTTTTTTTCAAAATAAAATGTCCTATTTCAAATGTTTTTCAATTTCAACATGTAATCCAATTCCACGTAAAGCATTGCCAGAAGCAACAATTTTTCCTTTTCCGTCAACTAAAAAACCAGAAGGAATTGAACTTACACCATAAGCTTTTGAAGCTTTGTTTTCTTTGTCCCAACCATGGCTTTTCCAAATTAATTTATCGTCTTTAATTGCTTTTTTCCAAGCTGTTTCATCTCTATCTAAGGAAACAGAATATACTTCAAATCCTTTGGCGTTTTTGAACTTAGATTTTTTGTATTTTCCAAAGGCTTCAACAACATTTGGATTTTCTTTTCTACAAGGTCCACACCAAGAAGCCCAAAAGTCAATTAAAATCATTTTTCCTTTCAGAGACGAAAGTTTGACTGTTTTTCCAGCTGGATTTGTCAATTCAATTGCGGGTGCATCTGCTCCAACCTGCGGAGAAGAAAGCATAGTTGTTACAAAAAGTGTTTTGTAAAACAAGGAAGTTAGTAATGTTATCATCCGATTCTTCTAATATCTGCTCCTAAATTATTTAAACGAATATCAATATCTTGATACCCACGATCTATTTGTTCAATGTTGTGAATTACACTTTTCCCTTTTGCTGATAAAGCAGCAATTAACAAGGAAACTCCCGCACGAATATCTGGCGAAGTCATCGAAATTCCTTTCAAAGTATGTTCGTTATTCATACCTATTACTGAAGCTCTATGTGGATCACACAAAATAATTTGTGCTCCCATGTCGATTAATTTATCAACGAAAAATAAGCGTGATTCAAACATTTTTTGGTGAATCAAAACACTTCCTTTCGCTTGAGTCGCGACAACCAAAATGATGGAAAGTAAATCTGGTGTGAATAATGGCCAAGGTCCATCAGCAATTGTTAATAGCGAACCATCAATAAAAGTATCAATTTCGTAATTATCTTGTGCAGGAACGAAAATATCGTCACCTCTGCGCTCTAATTTTATTCCTAATTTTCTGAATACATTCGGAATGATTCCAAGATTATCCCAGCTAACATCTTTAATTGTAATTTCAGATTTTGTCATTGCTGCCAAACCAATAAAACTTCCAATTTCTATCATGTCTGGCAAAAGTCTGTGAAAGCAACCACCTAATTTTTCAACACCTTCAATTGTTAGCATGTTTGAAGCGATTCCTTCAATTTTTGCACCCATTGAATTCAACATTTTACAAAGTTGTTGTAAGTATGGTTCGCATGCTGCATTGTAAATTGTCGTTTTCCCTTCAGCTAAAACTGCAGCCATTAATACATTTGCCGTTCCAGTAACTGATGGTTCATCCAAATGAATGTATGCTCCTTTTAATTTTTCAGATTCAATTGTATAAAAATGTTCGCCCGAATCATAATTGAAATTAGCACCCAGTTTTGCTAAACCTTCAAAATGTGTATCAAGTCTTCTTCTTCCAATTTTATCACCTCCTGGTTTAGGAATGTACCCTTTTCCAAAACGGGCTAAAAGTGGACCAACAATCATAATTGAACCTCTTAATGCTGAAGCTCTTTTTTTGAAATCTTCACTTTCCAAGTATGCTAAATCAATGTTTTTCGCTTGAAATGTAAATGTTCCTTTTTCAACTTTTTCAGTTTGAACACCCATTACTTGAAGTAAATTGATTAATTTATTTACGTCAATAATGTCTGGGATATTTGATATTGTAATTTTATCTGGAGTCAATAAAACTGCACACAAAATTTGTAGTGCTTCATTTTTTGCTCCTTGAGGAGTTAATTCACCTTTTAAAGGTTTTCCACCGTGGATTTCGAAAGATGCCATTTTTTAGATATTAGATTTTTAGACATTAGACATAGACTTTCAGAATCAAAGGTCAAGAACAATTTAAGTTTGTAACTAAAATTTCGTTTGAGAGAAAATTAAGAGTCTTTGGTCTTGAGACTTGTAGTCTTTTGTCTCCGCCATAGCGGATTAGTATTTTTTCTTGAAGGTTTTTTTAAATTTTTGAGCTGCGCTTGAATTATTTTGACGAGATGAAGATTTTCTATTCACATTATTGCTCAAACCAAAAGTTTTCAAAATTTGATTTGTTTGCATCAATGAATCTGGATTATCTAATATAAGTTCTCCATTCGATAATTCTTTCAATTGTTGAACGATAACATCATTTTCTACTGCATCATTGTTATAAGCTAAAAATTGCTTTTTCATAAAGTTTGCAAGTGTATTTTTTAAGTATTCTTTCGCTTTAGGGTCAGATTCTTTCATTGCCTGACGAATCATACTTTCAGTATATTTACCATAATGTCCAAATCGAATTTTACTTTTTGGATATGACATGATTGCAGGTTTTTCATTTAAAACTTCCTGAGTTGGCAGTTCATAAGGTGAATCTACATCCAATTTGAATTCTGACATTACAAATAAATGTGTCCAAAGTTTGTGTTTAAAATCATCAACATCTCTTAAATGTGGATTCAATTGTCCCATAACTTCAATGATTGCATTTGCTGCCTTATTACGTTCTTCTTTGTCGCCAATTCCCATTGCATAAGCAATCATATTTTGAACATTTCTGCCATATTCAGGCAAAATCATCTGAGGACGTTGAGTATTATATTCCATGAAAAATTTTGATAGGCATCAAAGATAGTAATTTTAATTGAAAATAGCTTTTCGTTAATAATTATTTCATTAACATTTTTAACTGCTCTAAAGAATGTTGATTTCCTTTACTTTTTAGCGCTTTTCGTATTTTTACTTTTTCCTGTTTTGTCAAATGCCACGAAAGTGAAATTCTATCTTTTTGATCTTCTCTCAAATTAAAAACAACTAAATCTATTGGAAAATTAAATCCATAGGAAGCAATTTTTAAGATTTCATCTTGGTCAAAATCCTGGGTTCGGGGAAAATTATTGTACATGTTTCCGAATGGAAGCGTAAATTTATTAAATAAAGAAACTTTGTGAACTGTTTCTCCCTCAAGTATTTTTTTGGTATCACGAATTTTAAGAAAAATGACTCCAGAAGTATTTTCTTTAATCCAATCTTGCAAAGAAAACAAATATTCCATACCAATTTTAACGCCGTAATTATCTCGAATACCAGCATCCATGACGTGCATTTCTGGATAAGTAGGCATTGAAACCATTGGTAAAACCAAGGGAAAAGTGGCGTTCATTCTCAAAACTGAAAGAAAACGAATGTTATTATTTCCTTTGAAAAAGGTTTGAAAATCAATATTTTCGTACATGTCATTCACTGAACTTGATTTCCCAATACTTGAACATAAAAAAGCCATTGACTGCGAAGAAACTATTAATCTTCTGCCGTCATTTACAATCGTTGGTGAAAAAATCATTGTTGGAACTAATCCTTTTTCTTCATATCGTTTAAAAAAACGCAAAGATTTGTCCATGACAAAATGCGTGTTTTCATTCAAATGTTGTTCAAAAGCAAAAGCCCTATCTCTGGTGTAGGAATTATTTCCAACTTTAAATTTTTGCATTCTAAAAAATAAATCATTTGAATAAGCTGAAAAAGACAAGCGATTCAATAAATCACTTGAAATTTCTTTAGAATGTCTTGAATTGATCTTGTAGTTTTTGGAACTGTTTTTTTTCATTTCGTCTATTACCAAGGCCCGATAATAAGCTGCACCAACCATACCTCCTGAAGCTCCAGTTATCATTTGCGTATGTTCAAAAACTTCATTTTGAAATGTTGAATCTAAATGTTGCAACACTGAAAAAGTCCAAAGTGCACTCCTCGAACCACCACCAGAAGTTAATAGAATAATTAATTTAGGTTTTTCTTTACCAGTATTTTTTTTCCAAAAATTTAATGTGTTTAGGTAATTTCTTCTAGATTGATTGAAAATTATTTGATCTTCTGCGTGCTTTTGAAGTTCTTTTAGTTCATACTTTTTCAAGTCTTCTTCTTTGTAAGATAAACCATATGCATAGTTTTTATATTGAAAATAAGATGTATTCAAACTCAATAAATTCATCAAAACTAAAACGAAAATAATCATTGGATAGGTCCAGTAATAAAACCATGACATTAGCGAACTTATTATCATCATAATAATCGTAAGTAGCATTATAATACTCATACCAGCGGGTAAATCCAATACTGGATGTTCTCTAAAAATACCAAAAAAAATGAAAGAAGTAACGGTCACAATTTCAAAAACAAAGGAACGTTTTTTTGTGATTTTGAAAACATGATCTAGTGTTTTTTTATCAAATTGTGCCAAGGACCGACTAGCTTTCCATTTTTTTAAGCTTACCATGTAAATAAATGTGCGATCCTTTTTGTACATAAAATACTCGCTCCAATTTATTTTTTTCCACAAGAAAATATTTAAGGGTTTATCTTCTAAACCTTGGTCTTCTATAATTAATAGCTTTTTATTTGCAGGAAAAAAATAGAAAAAAGAGATTAATAAGAAAAAAGCAAATCCGCCTAAAAACGAGATATTGTAAATGATTATGTCTCCAATTGTTGCAAATTCTTCCCTAATTTGAAAAACGGAAAATTTGAACATGAAATAAATTACAAAAACAAATGGAATAATCGAATTATTCAAACAAAAAGTAATAAAAGGTTTAGGGACAGAAACAATAAATGGATATTTTTTACCTAGTTTCATATAACTAAAAGTATGAAATGCAATTGTAAATCCACCTATTGCAAAACCAATAAGTAAAAAAGAAAAAACACTTGTTTCTCCTTGATATTCAGG
>CAMBRH010000103.1 GCA_945870115.1 Chitinophaga pinensis
GGCGGACATTTCTGCTGGATATGAACAGGTTTTGATGCAGTATTTGCTGAAGCGACAAAAAATGATGTAGAACGTCACATTTTTAAAAATACCCTGTCATCGTTATTTCAAAAATTTAAATTTCTCATTTACTAAGGTAAAATCGAAATAGAAATTTTTAAAAAGCCTCGACATGAATCTTTTAAAATGGACTTTGAGTTTATATCCTCAGAATCAATTTCAAATTAAACCTTCTCTGCGTCAAATAATTAGGAATAGCGTAATATTTCCCTGAAACATCTTGAATCCATTGCTTGGAAAGTACATTGTTGATTCCCATTAAATTAAATACTTCAAAAGAAATAATTGCATCCGAAAAACGCGATTTTTTAATTTGTGTTTTTGCTAGGGCGTGTTTTTTCTTTTTCATTAAATCGTAAGAAAGTCCAAGGTCAGTTCTAAAATAGGATTTTTGACGTAAAGTATCTTTATAACGCTCAAAATCTGGCGGACCATAAGGCAAACGAGAACCAAAAAACAATCCAAGTTGCACAGAAAAACTTTCGTAACCAGGCATGTTGTCTTGAAATAAAATGGCAAAATTAATTAGTTGATCTGTCGGTCTAGGAATTCCTTTTGGGTAAATAATAATGCTATCAACTGCTACTTGATCTTCACTTACTCCTTGATAAATTCGTTCTCCAGCTTTGTTGTAATATAAGGTATATTGATCATTTTCAACATTTTCTTTCGTTGATAAAAGTCCCATTTTGAAAAACGATTCGATTCCTTTTACAAACTCACCGTGCAAATTGATGTCCAATCCATAAGCATAGGCTGTTGCCATATTTTCAGCATAATAGAGGGTTCGCACATTATCAACTTCGTAGGGATTTACGTCCCACATGTATTTGTAGTAAACTTCTGAGGAAAATTTAAATGGAACATCTCGATCCCAAAGTGTAAATAAAAAATCATAGCCTCCAACTACGTGAAATGATTTTTGGGATTTTACATTTAAGTTTAAATTCCCTTGAATGGTTCTAAATTCTCTGTAAAAAGGTGGTTGATAATACAAACCACTTGATAATTTATATAAAGCAGATCTTTTTCTGATGTTACCGTTGTTATAAAAATACGAGCGCGGAAAAAAGCTCAAACTTGCTCTTGGTGTGACGAAAAATTCATTGTTAATTTCTGTATATCCAGCTCGAATTCCTGATGTGAAAACCAAGCGATTATAAGAAGATTCAAGTGTGTCAGAATGAAAATTAGTGATTTTTTTTGCTTTATTTTTCTGCTTAACTTTTACAATGTAATTTTCTTTTGCCTTAAACCATTCCGTTTTATATTGTAAAAATCCTGTAACTCTGGAATTATCCAAACTCAATTTACTTTTGATTGTTTCAAAAAGTTCAACTTCATTTGGAGATGCTTGCGGCAAACTATAACCAGCAGAATCTATCATTTTCCATTCGCTCAAAACATCACGAAATTTATCTTTTTGGAAATTTACTCCCCAATAAAGTTTAGAAGTTTTATTAATCCTATATGATCCATTGTGGTAAACATTGATTATTGTAGCGTTTAATTTATTTCGAGCATGATTTAAAAAAGTTCCAACACCTACCGTTGCAATTGAATCGCCAAATGCTTCCTTGGAAGGATCTGTTTCCAATAAATTGATGAAATATTGACCTTGAATATCAAAATTTTCTCGTTCGTCTGTATTAAAAACTGATGCATAAAAATCCAGTTGTGTTTTTTTATTTACCGCCCATTTCAAAGCTGTTCCAGTCGTAATGGTTTGAAAACGTGTTTGCTCTTGTCCGTCAAAGTAAATTTTAAAACGATAAGCTTCATTCACTGTTCCAAAATCAGTTTCTGCAGTTACAGGTGTAAAACGGTAATTATTGGATGAAAAGTGAACAATATTACTCCAAAGTAAATTTTCTGTAATATTATAATTTAGTAAAACTTGTCCGTCATAAAAAACGGGATTGTAATTTCCTTTTGTAGGTAATGAATTTAGTAAATAACCATTTGCACGGTATCTTGCTCCCGCTAAATAGTTTAACCTAGAATTTACAGCATGTGAAACGTGTGCCTCAACTCCCAGCAAAGAAGCCATAACTGATGCATTGAGTGAATCTGGAGTTTTGTAAGTGATGTCTAAAACAGAACTTAATTTATCGCCATATCTCGCATCAAAACCACCACCGCTAAAGCTAATTCCTTCCACCAAAGCCGTATTTATAAAACTCAAACCTTCTTGTTGACCAGAACGAGTAAGAAAAGGGCGATTGATTAAAAAATCATTTACGTAAACTAAATTTTCATCGTAATTTCCACCGCGAACATTGTAATTTGATGTTAATTCATTGTTTGAACTTGCGGCTGTAGTAAAAATCAAGGTTCTTTCTACACTTGCATTTGGAAAAGTTTGAATGTCTAATTTTGGTAACTTAAAAAACAAAATATCTTGTTCTTGAAAATTTTTGATGATAATTTCTTTTAATCCTAAAATTTGAAATGTTATGTCGTCAACTTTATTGATTGCTTTTTCATTTACAGAATATATTTTTTTAATTTCAACAGTATCAATTCTGAAAACAAATTCAACATCTTTATTTGCAGGAATTTCAACTGAAAATTTTCCTTTTTCGTCTGAGTAAAAAACCTTGTCTAGAAGAAGTACGTATAGCTTTACGTTCTCTAAAGCGTTACCTTTTTTATCTACGCATTTACCTTCAACTTTCCCAGTTTGGGAAAACGAAAAATTAAAAAGCAAAAAAATTGTGATAATAAGGAAATACTTCATTGTAAAGTTAAACGAAAATCTATTTGAATTATTTTGAACAAAGATAAAAAATAAAATGATTTTGAAATGAAACGCTTTTTTTAAAGTAATTAATATTATTTTATACCTTTCATCCTTTTTCTTTTGTTTTTTTAGTCAATTGTACTACTTTTATCGACAAAAACTGTAAAATGGCATTTTTTCAACAAGAATTTATTGATTTTTTCATAGAATTAGCACCAAATAACAACAAGGATTGGTTTGATGTGAATAGAAAACGCTATGAAAATTTCGTTAAAGATCCATTCAATAGTTTTGTTCAGCATTTAATAAGTGAAATTAGTAAAACGGATAAAAACTTCAGTGACTTAGAACCGAAACATTTTGTTTTTAGAATAAATAAAGATGTTCGTTTTTCAAAAGATAAAAGTCCATATAAATTAATGGTTTCTGCCGTTGTAGCACCCAATGGCAAAAAAAGTAAGGCTGTTAATGGCGTTTATTTTGAATTAACACCTGAACATGTTCGTGTTTATGGTGGCGTTTACGAAATTGACAAGGATGATTTACTTATTGTTAGAGAAGGAATTGCTCAAAACCCAAAGAAGTTTAAAGATTTATACACAGACAAAAAATTTGTTTCCCTTTTTGGAGAATTAAGAGGTGAAAAAAATAAAATAATTCCCAAAGAATTAAGAGAAGCAGCAGAAAAAGAAAATTTAATATTCAATAAACAATGGTATTTTTTTGCTGAATTTCCAGTTGAAACAATTTTGAGTGAGAACTTAGATAAACTAATTTTAGATTGCTTTGAAACTGGTAAACCGATGGAAAAGTATTTTAATGATATGATAAAAAGACTTTAAATTAATAATATATCAAAATAAAACTAGGGGGATAAAACTTTTGTAAAAGTGTTATTTTAATTGGTCACCCCTCCTGCCTCCCCTCAAAGGGAGAAATAAAATGTAATAATTATGAAAAAAGTATTCACACTATTATTTATAGGAGCTAGTTTTTTTAGCTTCTCACAAAAAAAACAATTGACATTAAAAGAATCTGTCATGCAACAGTATCGTCAATTTGCTCCCGATCAATTAACCATGTTTCAATGGATTCCTAATACCTCAGAATATACGTTTTTAGATAAGTACATTGTTTTGAAAAAAGGTGATGCTAAAACTGATAAAGTAGAAGTTTTGATTACAATTGAGGAGTTAAACACAGCTTTGAAATCAAAATTGGGCTGGTTTTCTGGATTTGAATGGAAAGATCAATTTGTTTTTTTAGTGAATGATGGAACACATTTTTACAGCTATGACACAAAATCAAAAACTGGAAGATTAATTTTAGAAGTTAATGAAGAAGCTGCAAATCAAAGCTTTCAGAAAAATGTAGAATATTTAGCTTACACAATTGAAAATAATTTGCAAGTTCGCACTGCTGACGGAAAAACGATTGTAGTTACAAATAATCTAGATCCAGACATTGTTTCTGGTCAAACTTATGCACGAAGTGAATTCGGTATTACAAACGGAATTTTTTGGTCTCCAAGTGGAAATTTTTTAGCTTTTGCTCAAAAAGACGAATCAGATGTGCACAATTATCCTTTGTTAGATATCAATGAAACGCCAGGGAAATTAGAAAGTATTAAATATCCAATGGCAGGACAACTTTCTGAAAAACCACGCATCGGTATTTTTAATTTTAAAACAAAATACACCGCTTTTATTTCGCCAAAAGGAGGAAGCGATAATTATTTGACAAATGTTTGTTGGACACCAGACGAAAAACACCTTTTGATTGCAGAAGTAAGTAGAGCGCAAAATCACATGTGGTTGAATTTATACAATGCTGAATCTGGAAATTTTATTAAAACATTATTTGAAGAACACAATGACAAATGGATTGAACCAGAACATCCAGCATTTTTTCCTTCAGATGCCTCATCAAATTTTGTATGGATTAGTGAAAGAGATGGCTTCAATAATTTATACTATTATGATATAACGGGGAAATTGATCAAACAATTAACTGCAAATAAATTTGTAACTAAAGAAATTGTAACATCAATAAATAAAGGTAAAGAAATTGTTTTTTGTGCAACAGGAGAAAATCCTACGAATAATTTATATTACTCAGTTTCTTTGGAAGGAAAACAACGAATTTTAACAAAAACTGAAGGAACGCATCACATCGAAATTTCTTCTGATGCAAAATGGATTTTTGATGAATATTCAAATCATTCAACCCCTTCTAAATCAACATTATTAGATGCTTCGGGGACAGAAAAGAAAACCTTATTAACTTCGGATAATAAATTAGCTGATTATTCTCTTGGAACAACTGAAATAAAGGTTATCAAAGGAAAAGACGGTTCGGATTTATACACTCGATTAATTAAACCAAGTAATTTTGATCCTTCAAAAAAATACCCAGTTTTAGTTTATGTTTACGGTGGCCCTCACGCACAAATGATTACAAATTCTTGGCTTGATGGAGCGAATTTATGGATGCATTGGATGGCAGATCAAGGATATTTGATTTTCACTTTAGATAATCGTGGTTCAGGAGAAAGAGGATTTGCTTTTGAAAGTGGAATTCACCGTCAATTGGGAACAATTGAAATGGAAGATCAAATGACAGGAGTCGAATATTTGAAATCCTTGGCTTATGTTGATGGAAATAGATTAGCAGTTCACGGTTGGTCTTTTGGGGGATTCATGACAACTTCCTTAATGCTTCGTCAAGGTGAAACATTTAAAGTTGGTGTTGCAGGTGGGCCAGTTACAGATTGGAAATTCTACGAAGCAATGTATGGTGAACGTTACATGGACAAACCAGACGAAAATACAGAAGGTTACAAACAGTCAAGTTTATTGACTCACGCAGGAAATCTTAAAGGAGATTTATTGTTAATTCATGGAACTTCTGACGATGTTGTTGTGATGCAACATAATTTTGCTTTGGTAAAAAAATTCGTTGAGCTAGGAATTCAAATGGACTTTTTCCCTTATCCAATGCACAAACACAATGTAGGCGGAAAAGACCGAGTGCATTTGATGGAAAAGGTATTGAATTATGTGATTGAGGAGAATAAGTAAGATTTATGAAAATCTTAATAACAGGTTCAAACGGACTTCTTGGACAAAAAATCGTCAAATTGTGTCTTAAAAGAGGCATTCAGTTTTTGGCAACTTCAAAGGGCGAAAATAGAAATCCAGATTGTCCTGAAAGCAACTATTTTAATTTAGACATAACAAATAAATTGCAGATAAATGGTGTTTTTGAAGCCTTTTATCCAACACATGTGATTCATACAGCAGCAATTACAAACGTTGATCAATGTGAAAGCGATAGAGAATTGTGTCAAGAAGTAAATATTGATGCAACGAAATCACTTTTTGATGTAACACAGCGGTTTTTTGCTCACTTTTTATTTGTTTCAACCGATTTTGTGTTTGATGGAACAAAAGGAAAATATTCTGAAGAGGACAAAGTAAATCCCTTGAGTTTTTATGCAGAATCAAAAGTGGAAGCGGAGAATTTTTTAATTAATTCAGAATACAAAAATTGGTCAATTGCTCGTACAATCATTGTTTTTGGACAAGGAAATAACCTTTCTCGATCAAATATTGTGCTCTGGGTAAAAGATTCACTTTCTAATAATCAAGCAATAAAAGTTGTGAACGATCAATTTCGCTGTCCTACTTGGGCAGAAGATTTAGCTTGGGGTTGCATTGCTATTTGCGAGAAATCAAAAATTGGCATTTATCATTTATCTGGAAAAGATTATGTTTCCATGTATAATTTTGCCATTCAAATAGCCGATTTTTACAAATTAGATAAATCTTTAATTGAAGAAATAAGTTCTGCAAGTTTGAATCAAACTGCAAAAAGGCCTCTGAACACAGGGTTTGATATTTCTAAAGCGAAAAATGAATTGGGCTATAATCCAAAATCCCTGAAAGAATGTTTGGGCTTGATAAAATAAATGACCCGTTTATGGGTCAAATGTTTATACCAATTTAAATTTGATTTCACTGCTTTAATTTTTTGGTATAATACTCGCCGTAGCTTTGCTTACTGGAATTTTTATTCCAGGAAATTCAAAGCAAAAGCGGTATTATAACTAAAGAAAGTAAAATGTGAAAGCAACTCCATAGGAGTCGCATGTAGGTATATCTAAGATCACAAACTGTTTTTATTAATGCTGAAAACAGCGATCTGGCGGTCCTAAGCGCATGGATAAAATCCCTCCAAAAACAAAATACCAATCTTTTGTATCTGGCGCTCCTCTTCTTCCATAAGTTGAGCCATCTAAACTTCGATTTGATAATTCTGCAACGATTGGTCCGTTCACGCTACTTAATTCTTCTCTGCTAAAATAACGGCTACTTTTTACATCATCTATGTAATCCGTAAAAGTTTTTCTCAAGCCGTATTCAAAACTCAAAGAAATATTTTTTGAGAGCGACATTTTGACACCAAAGCCAATTGGCATGCAAATTTGTGTCTTTGAATAGAAATTTTGATTACTCAAATCTGTTCCTTGACCTTCTGTTCCAAGTACTTGCAATTCAATTAAATCTCCATTGTAATTTGTTTTGGGATTCATTCTGAAAACTCCAATTTGAGCATACAAGTACGGTGAAATTCGACGTTTTGTGTGCCCAGTTTGATAAGGCAAATAATTAAATTCAACTCCAGAAGCAAACTCGTAAAAGTCACTTTGAAAAGATAAATTCCGATTTTTAACGACATCTAATTTTGAGTCGGAATCCCTAGCGTCTAAATTTCCATAAGCAAAGGTTGTTCTTAAGGCCATTCTTGAATGAACATTGTATCTGAAAATTCCTCCAAAAGCTAAATTTGTATTTTGAAAATGATTTGTTGTATTCAAATCGCCAATATAATATGAACCGCCCAAAATAATTCCAATCTCCGATTTGGATTTACCATTTTGTCTTTGAGAAAAAGAAATGGCACAAATAAACGCAGAAAGAAATAATAACTTTAATTTCATAATTTTAATAACGCCAAAAATAGTAAAATGTTGCATCTTTTTAACAGGAATTGTTGATTTTAAAAAAAAAGATTCTATATTTACACTTAGAAAATTAATCCTTAACTAAAATTCTATGAAAATCTTTTCAAAAATAGTTCTAAGTTTTGTTTGTACAAGCCTTTTAGTCCTTAGTTCTTGTAAAAAATATGAAGATTTAAAGAAAATTTCAAGTACTGCTTGGAATCCTAATTTAGCTGTTCCTTTGGCTCACGCAACATTTGGAGTTTACGATGTATTAGCAGCTGTCGATAGTACAGATTTAATTATTATTGATCCTGTTTCAGGGGAAATTGGTTTGGTTTACAGTAGTGAAATTGGCTCTTTTGGTTCAGCAGAAATTGTTGATTTAGGAAATGTAGTTCAAAATATTTTCATAAACACCATAGAATTAGATTTGCCAACAATTCCAAGTTTTAGTGCTAGTGTTAGTTCATCTAATCCTCAAACAATTCAATTAAACACAGCGAATGGTGTTGAAGTTCATACAGTTTTATTTAATTCTGGGCTTTTAGATCTTCATTTTGAATCTTCTATACAACACAATTTAGAGATTACAATAACTTTTCCGACATTATTAGATGCAAATGGCGACCCAATTGTTAGGACAATTTCTACAAATTTTACTGCAGGCGATCCACTTCCACAAGTTGCTGATTTGCAAATTGATTTAACGAATCTATCTGGAGATTTTACTTTAGGAGGAACATCTTTTAATCAAATGTCAGTTGATGTTGAAACCACTATTACTGGAACTGGTCAACCAGTTTTTGGAGCAGAAACATTTAATTTTGATATTACTTCATCCAATTTTTCGTTTGAAAATGTAATTGGTTATTTTGGTCAGCAAAATGTTGCACAACAAGCAGATTCAGTTTTGATTAAAATATTCCAAAATGCATCAAACGGAACATTTGAACTTCAAAACCCAAAAATTGATTTTTTTATTGACAATTCTTTTGGGTTTCCAGTAGATATTAACCTAGGTAACTTACAATCAATAAATGTAAACACAAATCAAACGGTTGCTCTTGGTGTAAACGATAATATTATTAATGTAATTCCTTCGCCTGGTTTGGGTCAATCAGCAATTACAAATTTTCAATTGAACACTTCAAATACAACCAACCTTTCAGAAGTGATTTCTCCAACACCAAAATATTTTTATTATGAAGTTGATGCAACAGCAAATCCACTCGGAAATACTGGAATTCCAAATTTCATTGAAGATGATAGCAAATTCACTTTAAGAGCTGAAGTTAATATGCCACTGGATGGATTGGCTTACGGTTTTACAATTTCTGATACTGTTGATTTTGAATTCAGTCAAAATACTGATTTAATTGAATCAATCATGTTTCGATTAATTGCTGACAATGGTTTTCCTGTTCAATTAGGTACACAACTAAGAGCAATAGATTCCAATGGAAATACCGTGTTTACAATTTTTGATACGCCCGAAAACGTTGTTGAACCTGCACCTGTGAACTCAAATGGAGTTGTGAGTTCGTCTAGGCAAAAAATTACAGATATTAACTTAAATGAAGTTCAAATTAATCAATTGAAAAATGTAAAGAAGTTAATTATTTACGGTGAAGCTTCAACAACTGAGGCTCAAAATGGAGTTTTTGTTAAATTCTTTGATTATTACAAATTTGGATTAAAAGTCGCTATGCAGGTTCAAGGAAGCACAAGCTTTTAAAATTGAATCTAAATTAACTTTTTCGATTTTCAAATTACTCAAAAAACAAAGCAATGAATAAATTTAAAATAACACTCGTTTTTATATCACTTTTTTTAAGTATCGGAATTTTTGCTCAGAGAAATTTCACCTTATACAATATGAAATCGACTCCTCAAGCTATAAATGTCAATCCATCTTTTATTCCAAAAGCAAAATTATACATTAGTTTACCAGTTGGAATGGTTGATTTTGGAATTTCAAATAGTGCATTCTCTTTTAATACATTGTTTAAAAAGCGTGCAGACGACTCTTTGGCTATAGATGCACAAGGTGTTATTGACGGACTAAAAACACTTAATTATTTTTCAGTAGAATCAAATAATGAACTTTTTGGATTAGGATTCAAATTTAAAGGCTTTTATTTGAATTTTAACACAACTTTAAAATCTCGTTTCAATTTTGTTTATCCAAAAGATTTAATTCAATTTGCATTTGAAGGAAATGGTAAAAATTTTCTTGACAAAAGAGTTTCTTTAGACGGACTTTCCTTAAATTTAAGTACCTATATGGAATATGCTTTTGGTGCAAGTAAAGAAATTAATGATAAATTAACTGTTGGTGGAAGAATTAAACTTATATCTGGTTTTGCAAATGTTACCACAAGAAAAGAAGAACTTGGGATTTACACAGATCCAACAACATTCGCTTTAACAATTGATGGTTCTGCAGAAATAAATTCATCAAACGCCTTTTATTTTGCCTTGGATACTTTAAGCCCTCACGGTTCTAATGCACTTACTAGTGCTGCAAAATCATCTCTGTATAATTTTGCAAACAAAGGATTTGGGGTTGATTTAGGTGCAACGTATAAATTAAGCGATAAATTATCTGTTAATGCAAGTATCATTGATTTAGGTTCCATTTCTTGGAGCTCAAATGTTTCAAACTTAAAAACAAATGATATCAATTACACTTTTGACGGAATTGATTTAAACCAATTTTTAAATGATACTGCTGCAAAACCTTTAGACAGATTAACGGACACTTTGGTGAAAGTTTTTGATTATGAAGAAAATAAAACAAAATATTCAACTTCATTAAACACTAAAATTTACCTTGGTGCAAATTATAATTTCACAAAATCAGTAAATGCAGGTGCTTTATTATTCAATGAATTTATTGGTGGAAAATATAGAGCTGGATTTTCTTTGTCTATGAAC
>CAMBRH010000104.1 GCA_945870115.1 Chitinophaga pinensis
GTTTTCCAGGAAGTGAATCTGGATCTTTGGCATCGCAATTTGCCTATCATTTTATGAAAGAAATTACACCACATGTTGATTATGTAATTGATTTTCATACTGGTTCAGCGCAAAGAAACAACATTTCTCAAATTAGATGTGTTTTTAAATACGCGGAAAGTATCGAGTTAGCTAAAATTTTTAATCCGCCCTTTATTTTAAATTCATCCTACATTCCAAAAACCATTCGAGAATCTTTGAGTAAAAAAGGTAAAAAAATGCTCCTTTTTGAAGGTGGAAAAGCAAATAGCATTGAAGAATCTATCGTTGAAGAAGGGATAAACGGTGTAAAACGATTTATTCAATACTTAGGAATGCGTACTTTCAAAATTGATATTTCTAAAGACAGAGAACCTGTTTTTTTATCAGAAAGCAAATGGATGAGGGCACCAAATTCTGGAATGTTTCAAGCAACAATTAAAAATGGTTCGAAAGTAATTAAAGGAGAAATAATTGGAATTGTAACCGATCCATACGGACATTTTGAACGAAAAATTAAAGCTACATCAGATGGTTATATAATTTGTTCAAACGAATCGCCAGTAGTCTATAAGGGAGATGCTATTTTTCACGTAGCAAAAGAAAGATTATAAAGCATTTAATAGCAATACTTTACATCGTTTAGTTGAATAAATTCATTTTTTTAACATTTTTTCTAATACTTTTTTTTCATTTATTCACTAATAAATTACTTTATTATAGTTGAAAAGTTGTAATAACTAAAAATTGATTATGTTAGAATTAAGCAAAAAATATTTTGTTGATTAATGCTGTAATCTGACAATTTGTAATCTATCCTAATTGTAATCATTTAAAAGCATGTTTTTTGCACCCATTAATTTTGTATTTTTGTTTTTAGCAAATTCAAAAAATAACTTTTAGTAAATAAACAAATAGATACTATTGGCTAATTTACTACAACTTAAAATAGTGTTGATTATAAAAGTATCGAAAAAACACAAACAAAAAAAAGCCAAAAATAAAATTATTATCAATTAACATAAAAGGATAGAAATGAGACACAAATTATTAAAATTAATTTTCGCACTATTCTTGATAGGTTTTGGACAGACAAGTTTACATGGACAAACTATGTACGTTAGAGAAATCTCCGGTTCACAAGACGCTTATGATTTATGCAATATACGTAAAATAACGTTCTCAGAAGGAAATGTAATAGTTCAAAAAACCAACAATACTTCTGGTGTTTACGCCTTAAGTGAATTAAGATATTTGAATTTTACAGAATTAATAATTGGTAATTCTAATTTAACAGTTTATCCTAATCCTGTAATCGATTTATTAAACATTGATTTATCAAATTTAATCGGAAAATGTAAAATTAGTATTCTAACTTTAGAAGGTAAGATACTACAAACACTGAATTCAACTGATGACAAGTTAATCAAACTAAATTTAAATAATTTATCTTCAGGAATTTACGTTCTTAAATTTGAAAATGAATTAGAAATTAAAACTGTAAAAATCACTAAACAATAATGTTATGTCAAAAAAAAGATTCTTGTTTGTAGTTTTGCAAGTAGTGCTTAGTATCAATGTGCTTTTTGCTCAAAATGACACCATGTACTTCATGAAAAATGGTTTTGTCACTTATAAACAATCTGTCAATCAAAACTCTTTAGATAGTATTAAGTTTTTTAATGTCGATAATATGACATTTCTAAAGAATAATTTGAGTTTTAAAGAACAATCAATTAAAATGGAAGATCTTGACAGTGTGATTTTTTACAAACCCACCACTTACATCATCAAAAACGGAATGACACAAGCAGAGATTGTACTTGTAAATTCCGCATTACGCACAACAAAACTGGCGGCCAATGAGCTACAGACTATTTTATACAAAATGACTGGTGTCCAACTGCCTATTGTGACAAGCCCAAGTTTATCCTGCCCTATCCAATTGTATGTTGGTGTTAGCTCTTACACAGAGAGTCTTGGTGTAACAGACGAAGGATTGAAGAATGGAGCTTTCCAGATCGCCTCAGGAGACAACTGGCTTGCATTAGTAGGTCATGATAGCGAGTACTCCCCTATCGAACCATGGGCACATTACTGGGATGATCGTTTTCGAGTTTATGACGAGTGGGATTCCATAACAGGACAGAATTGGGATAACCCTTATCTTGGATTACAAAGACGTTACTCTCCCGCTCTCGGTATCTGGGAGGCTGACGAACGTGGCTCCTTCAATGCGGTAAATGAGTTTCTTCGGAATCTAGGGGCACGATGGTATTTACCAGGTGAAATTGGAGAATGCTTGCCTGAGCTCAGCAGTGTGGCATTACCAATAGTGAATCGCACTGTGGAACCTGACTTTGCAATGCGTCATTTACTTTTCTACTTTCACGAATTCTGGAC
Organism: Chitinophaga pinensis; assembly: GCA_945870115.1. GTDB lineage: Bacteria > Bacteroidota > Bacteroidia > Flavobacteriales_D > Crocinitomicaceae > M2408. The sequence goes on from CAMBRH010000104.1 coordinate 2,422, forward strand.
AGGAATTACGGAAAGTCCTTCAGATATTGAAGATATCATGTGGCAAATGCGTTTAGGTCTTTCCGCATCCCAAGAGTATGTTGGAGAACCTATTGGACATGGAATTAATTTGGCACATAGTCGAAATGAGGTTAAACTGGCACATCCTGATTATTATGCCTTGGTAGGGGGGGAAAGAGACACGTCTCACTATGGTTGGGGAGGAGCTCCATGCTTATCATCTGAGGGATTATTTAATGATAACGTCAATCTAATACGAAATCTCTATGATCATTATGATACACCAATGGTAAGTGTTTCACCGCAAGATGGATACTTTGGCTGCGAATGCAATCTATGTGCGGGCAAGGCAACACCAGAAAGGGGCTGGTGGGGTCAATTATCAGACTATGTGTGGGGTTATTCTGACAGAATTGCGCGGGAAGTCTACGAGACACATCCAGATAAAAAGGTTAGCTGTATTGCCTATCAAGCACAATTGTTACCTCCTTTGAATATTGACCAAATGAGTCCTAACATGGCGGTTATTTTATGTCAAGCTCGCTCTGATTTTACCGATTCCTTAAAGCGAACGTATTACACAGATTTGAGAAGCGATTATTTAGCAAAGCTTCCATCAAAGGAACTATACATTTGGGACTACTATTTGCTACCTTCACCCGGATCTACCTTTGAAGGCGTTCCTGCATACTTTCCTCATATAATTGCTGAAGACTTACATTCCTTAAAAGGCGTGTCGCAAGGAGAATTCATTGAGGTTTACAGGAACTACTCGGAGAACAACGATTCATGGGATGCATTAGCAGCAAACCACCTTAACTGCTATGTGACATCCCAGTTTTGGTGGAATTCGAGTCAAGATGTAGATCTCTTGTTAGATGATTATTATGAGAAATTTTATGGCCCAGCTAGTCAGGAAATGAAGACCTTTATAGAATATGCTGAAGCAAATTGGACTTCTGCAAAGACAAACATTGAAGTAAAAAACCAATTGTTTAACTTAATTGGTATAGCAAGAACTTTAGCAGGAGAAAGTATCTATGGCAATAGAATTGAACTGATGGTCCAATATATGAACAATCTTTGAAAACCACTAATTAATTTGAGCGACAGACATATTATAAAATTTACATACTTTTTTACTGTATCCTTTTAAAAGCTCTTTGCATTCTTCTTTTAGGCAGAAAACTGTATCTTTAATCATAGTTAGTATTTACAAAGCTTTATCTTCTAAATCAAACAAACGAAACCAATATCTTAAACCAAAAACAGATTCTTAGAAAAAACTAACTAAAACCTTTTCATAAACGGTTAAGCAATAAGAATTAATTTCATCAACCGAAACATCATGCATAACGCGACCAAAAGACATTCTAACTTGGAAATCCAATTGTTTTATTTACAGGGTTTTACATTGTTTAGTTGAATAAATTGATTTTTTTAACATTTTTTCTAATACTTTTTTTTCATTTAATTCGTTAATAAATTACTTTAGTGGAGTTGAAAAGTTGTATTAACTAAAAATTGAAATTGTTATGTTAGAATTAAGCAAAAATATTTTGAAAAAAGTGAGCTTTGACCTTAACTTATTTCAAAAAGAATTAAAAAAAGCCCTTACTTGGATTCAAAATTCTGATGACATCGCAAAATTTAAAGAATGGTGTCTAAAAGAATTTGGTCACAGTCACAAGTTAATCTTGCAAAAAGTTTTTGTGGATTGACACTATAATTTCATTTTACAAATTGGCAGATTACAGATTACTCCGCATTCAGTAAGATTTTCTTGAAAGCGAAGCAGTCTGTAATTTATAATCTACCAAGTTGTAATCATTTAAAGAAGTAAATCAAAAGTCAAAATTTTTCTTAACTTTGTTGTTTAATAAATTTTTATTGCGAACAAAGTATGTGGAGAAAAATTGCTAATTTAATTTTAAGAAATCGTTGGTTTATAGTAATTATCTTAACTATTTTAACTGGATTTTTTGGCTATTTTGCTGTCACAGGATTAAAAATTGAGAATAAATATGGGAATATGCTCCCAAAAGATTCTGATGCACAATCCACTTATTTGAAATTCAAAGAAATGTTTGGAGAAGATGGCTCTTCACTAGTAATTGCTATTAAAACCGATTCTCTTTACTCAGAAAAAACATTTAAAAAATGGAAAGAATTAGGTGATTCTATTCTACAACTTGATGGAGTTGAAAACGTAATTTCCGAAGCTACACTTTTTACAATTCACAACAATAAAAATCAAGCAAAGTTTGAAGCAAAACCTGTTTTTTACGATAAAACATACCGTGAAAAAAGCATTGATTCGATTCAAAAAGAAATAAAAAACAACCCACTTTACAACAATATTCTTTACAATGATTCATCAAATGTTTCATTAATGATGATTGGAATTAACGAGGATTTCTTATCAAATCAAAAAAAATCTGGCGTTGTTTTAGAAATTGAAAAATTAGCTGAATCTTATCAAAAGCACTTTGGTAAAACTCATTTTGCAGGTTTACCGCACATTAGAATTATCATCGGAAAAAGGATTATCAATGAAATGTATATTTTTATTGGTTTAACAATTCTTGTAACTTCTTTAATACTTTACTTGTTTTTTAGATCGCTACGAGTAGTGATGTTATGTAATGTTGTTGTTTTTGTAGCTGTAATTTGGGCCTTGGGAAGTATTGCAATTCTTGATTTCAAAATTTCCATCATGATGGCTTTGATTCCGCCATTGATGATTATTATCGGAATTCCAAATTGTGTTTTTTTAGTAACCAAATTCCATCAAGAACAAAAGAAAAATAGCAACAAGATGAAATCTCTTGCGCTTGTTATTATTAAAATTGGATTTGCTACTTTTTTAACAAATTTGGTTGAAGCTATTGGATTTGCTACTTCTATTTTTACAAATTCTGAAAAATTAATGGAATTTGGAATAATTGCATCATTAAATATAATGGTTGTTTTTGTACTTTCAATCACAATTATACCAATTTTAGCTTCGATTTCAAGAACTCCAAAACAAAAACACTTAGATCATTTAGATAATAAATATTCCCATTTAATGGTTGAAAAAATCATCTATTTGGCAACAAATAAACGCAAATGGATTTACGCGATTTCAATCGGAATTGTTGTAATAAGTGCTTTCGGAATATTAAAAATTAAAGCAACAGGAAATATTACTGGAGATTTGCCAAAAGGCGATATCATTTTAACTGATCAACAATTTATTGAGTCCAATTTTGGCGGATCAATCCCGTTTGAGATAATCGTAAATTACAAAACACAAGGTCGCTTGTTCCAAAATGAAACAATGGAAAAAGTGGAAGCTATTCAAACCAAATACAATAACAACGGTTTGTTTTCAAAAAGTCTTTCCTACATTGATTTTATAAAAGTCATAAACATGGCTTATTATGGAAACAATCCTGATGATTATCGCATTTTTTCTAACAAAGATAAACTGAGAATTAAGAAATATTTAAAGCAAAATAATAATTCAGATAACTTTGATGTTTCAAATTCTACTTCAAGTAATTTTTCACTAAAGGAATTGGTTGATACTGCTTCTTGCTCAATCAGAATTAGAACACAAATGAAAGATTTAGGTTCTTACGAAGTAGCTGATCAGGTAAAAGCTATGTCTAAAGAAATAGATCTAATTTTGAATCCTGATAAAAAAGTAATTGAAAAATATTTCTCCAAATTTAGCAAAGGAAAAAAAGAATACATTGATTCATTAATCTTTAATTATTCTGGAGTTTATAACAATTTAACTTCTATTTTAAGTAAAGGAAATTCAGATGTTCAGAATCAATTTGATATGGACAGCGAGAAAATTAAAAATTACTTCGGGAAAAGTGATTTCAAAGCAAATTTACGCAAAGCCATTGACGAAGAATATTTAGATTGTTCATTTACTGGAACTTCTGTTGTTGCATCTCAAGGAACATTATATTTAGTTAATAGTTTGACATCGAGTATCTTATTCGCTGTTCTTTCCATTTCACTTTTGATGGCGGTTTTATTTAGATCTTGGAGAATGGTAATCATTTCAATGGTACCAAATTTAATTCCTTTGGTTTTCACAGCAGGAATTATGGGTTGGTTTAACATTCCACTGAAACCTTCAACTTTAATCATTTTTAGTATTGCGTTAGGAAATTCAGTAGATGAAACAATCCGCTTTTTAGCCAAATACCGACAAGATTTAAAAACAAAAAAATGGAGTTTGAAGGAATGTGTAATTCTTTCAATTCGTGATTCTGGTATTGGAATATTTTATACATCGGTTATTCTTTTTGCTGGATTTTCAGTATTTATTTTCTCACAATTTGGTGGTACTCAAGCACTAGGATTACTGGTTTCGTTGACACTTTTCGTTGCAATGATAACTAATTTAATTTTGCTTCCTTCATTATTACTTACCTTGGATCGACTTCTTACAACAAAATCTTTTGAGGAACCTTATTTTGAGGTTTTTGACGAAGATTCAGATATTGAATGGGACGATTTACAAATTGAAGAAAATTCAACTAAAACAATTAAAGATTAATCTTTGTTAACTTAACATGGAAGACGATTTAAAAAAATTTGCTCTTTTTTTAGAACAAGAAATTCAAAAACTTGATTTACCTGAATCACCAGAAAATTTGTATGAACCGCTCCGCTATTTTTTAAAATTAGGAGGAAAACGCATCAGACCAATTTTAACTCTTTTAGGAGCTGATCTTTTTGGCGAAAAATTTGAAAATGCGCTTTCAAGTGCTCTAGCAATAGAATATTTTCATAATTTTTCTTTGATTCATGACGATATAATGGACGAAGCTCCTTTGAGAAGAACCCAAGAAACTGTTCACACAAAATGGAATTCAAATATCGCAATACTTTCAGGAGATGTTTTACTTATAAAAGCATATCAAGAAATCTGTAAGCAAAAACCAGAACATTTGGTAGAATTAGTGTCCGTTTTCAATAAAACTGCAGTTGAAGTCTGTGAAGGTCAGCAAATGGATATGGATTTTGAAACTCGAAAAACAATTTCTGTTGAAGAATATATCGAAATGATTCGCTTGAAAACATCTGTATTGTTGGGCTGCGCATTGGAATTTGGAGCAATAATCGCAAACGCTAATTCAGAAGATAAAATTGCTTTATATAATTTTGGACAAAACATTGGAATTGCTTTTCAAATTCAAGATGATGTTTTAGACCTATATGCTGAATCAGCTCAATTTGGAAAACAAATTGGTGGAGATGTAATTTCAAATAAAAAAACTTTGCTGATTTTAAAAGCGTTTGAATTAGCAAATCCATTTCAAAAGGAATTTTTATTGAATATTACTCAAATTGAAGATTCAGCTTTGAAAATTGAGCAAACAAAAACAATCTTCTCAGAACTTGGAGTGAAAGAAGAAGTTTTAAAAATCAGGGATTCATATTTTGAAAAAGGATTAGCTGCTTTACACGAAATTCAAGTTCCAGCTGAAAGAAAAGCAACTTTAATTAAATTGGTAGATTATTTAAAATCAAGAGAAGTTTAGAAAACATTTATTTATAACTATTTTATATGGAAACTGCATCAATACTTAATGAATCAACGTCACAAGGACTTTTTGAAAAAGCCAAAAATTATTTTCCTGGAGGAGTAAATTCTCCTGTTAGAGCCTTTAAATCCGTTTCTGGAACTCCACTTTTTATTAAAAAAGGAGATGGTTGTAGAATTTGGGATGAAGATGACAATGAATTTATTGATTATTGTTGTTCTTGGGGCCCATTAATTTTAGGTCACAATAATCCTAAAGTTTATAATAAAATTGTAAGTACTTTGCAGAATGGCGCAAGTTTTGGTGCGCCAACACGTCTAGAAAATGAATTAGCAGAATTAATTCTTTCTAAGAATCCATTTATTGATAAAATTCGATTTTGTAGTTCTGGAACGGAGGCTGTAATGTCAGCATTAAGATTAGCTAGAGGATTTACTGGGAAGGATAAAATTATTAAATTCGAAGGGTGTTATCACGGACATTCAGATTCTCTGTTAGTAAAAGCTGGAAGTGGTTTAGTAACTTTTGGCGCATCATCAAGTGCTGGAGTTCCCGAAAGTTTTGCTAAAGAAACATTGGTTTTACCATTAAATGATTTAGAAGCTTTAAAAAAATGTGTTTTGGAACACAAAGATCAAATTGCTTGTGCAATTATTGAACCAATTCCAGCAAACAATGGGCTTTTATTGCAAGAATTATCTTTCTTAAAATCATTGAGAGAAATTTGTACTGAAAACAATATTTTATTGTTTTTTGATGAAGTAATTTCAGGATTTCGAGTTGCTTTTTCTGGCGCAGCAGAACATTATGGCATCACTCCCGATATTGTAACTTACGGAAAAATTATTGGTGGAGGTTTACCAGTTGGAGCATATGGAGCAAAAAAAGAAATTATGGCTTGCGTTTCTCCTGATGGTCCGGTTTACCAAGCGGGAACATTGTCTGGAAATCCAGTTGCGATGGCCGCAGGAATCGCACAATTAACAGAATGTTCCAAACCTGGATTTTACAAAGAATTAGAAGAAAAAACAAAATCTTTTGTAGCACCAATAAATGAGCATGCAAAAGAAAAAGGATTTGATTTTGAAATCGTTCACATTGGATCCATTTTTTGGTTGAACTTTGCTGGTAAAAAAACAATTCGTAGTTCGGAAGAAATTAATCCTGACATGACAGATTTTAAACATTTACACAGAGAATTACTTAACCGTGGAGTATATTTAGGTCCAAGTGGTTACGAAGTTGGCTTTGTTTCAGAAGCACATTCCCCAGAAATTTTGGCAAAGTCAGCACAAATAATGTGTGATGCTTTAGATGCAATTTACAAATAATGAAACTTTATTTAAAAAATTAAGTAAAAGAACACAAATTATTACAATATGAAAAAATTATTACTTTTTTTAATTTTATCTAGCTCTACTTTAGGTTTTTCACAAGATTACAGATCCGCTTATGGTTTAAAAGGAGGATTTCCAGGATTTGTTGCATTAGACGGTAAATTTTATCTTGGAAAACATGTTGCTTTTGATAATTATTTAGGTACAAATATTGATTTTGCAAAGCACTTTATTACTTTTAATACAAGTTTTACTTATAACAAATCAATTGGAGTAGATACAGGCTTTAACTGGTATTTTGGTGTTGGTCCAACTTTAAATTATTACACAAAAGGTGAGCATTTTGATGATGAAAAAAACCAATTATACAAACCCCTTTTTGTAAGAGCTGATGCGGTTATCGGTATTGAATCGACACCAAAAACCGCAGGATTCAATATGGCTTTAGAAGCTGGCCCAACTTTTACTATTGTTCCTTATACGAAAGTTTTTTATACCATAAATTTAAGTCTGAGAATTCCAAGTAAAAGAAATTTAGCTTATATTACTCAATTTAAGTAATTCTCTAAAGAAAATATTATACCAAAAAAAGCCACTAAATTAGTGGCTTTTTTTTGTGTATTCAATATTGTTTTACTCTACATTACTTAATTTCAACATATTTGATTTACCACTTTCTTCTAGCGGAATAGATGCAATGTTTATGACCATATCTCCAACTTTTAAAAGTCCAGAAGATTTTAGTAAATATTTAATATCAGCAATTGTGTGATCTGTACTTACTCTTTTATTGTAATAAAATGCTTTTACTCCCCAAACTAAATTTAATTGTGTTAAAATTTGTTTGTTGCTTGTGAACACGTAGATAGGCGCTTTTGGTCTTTGAGATGCAATTTTATAAGCTGTATATCCTGAATAAGACATTGTAATAATTGCATCTGCTTCAACTCTTTGCGCTAATCTGCACGCATTAAAACATATTGAATCTGAAATAAAACGTTCTTGTGTTTTATCAGGAGCAACTTCTTTGTTGTAAATCCCATCAAAACCTTCCATTTCTTTCACAATGTTTGCCATTGTTTTGATAACTTCGATTGGATATTTTCCAACGGAAGTTTCTCCAGAAAGCATCACGGCATCAGCTCCGTCTAAAACAGCATTTGCAACATCATTTACTTCAGCTCTTGTTGGAGAAATATTTGTAATCATGCTTTCCATCATTTGCGTTGCCACAATACAAGGTTTTGCGTATTCAAAACATTTTTTAATCAACATTTTTTGAATTAAAGGTACATTCTGATATGGGATTTCCACACCTAAATCTCCTCTGGCTACCATTATTGCATCACTTTCTTTGAT
>CAMBRH010000105.1 GCA_945870115.1 Chitinophaga pinensis
CAATATCATTTCTTTAGAAACTTTTTGCATATCAGAAAATCTAAGACCTGTGTAGCAGCAGAAAAGGAATAAATCTACAGCCTTTTGCTCACTTGGATTTATAAAGTTGTGTTTTTCTAATTTGATGATTTCTTTTTCCTCTAGACTAATTATTGGTTTTTCTGTTTCTTTGTTTTTTCTTAAATAAGCCGAAAAATTAGTTTGTGTATATTCATTTTTATACAACCAATTTAAAAAGGCCTTACAGTCTTTAATGTAGTTGTTTACATTTGCTATTTCTCCTTTTTCTATTTCAACTTTTGCCTGATATTTCTCCAATTTCAACTTTGATAAATCATCAACAGAAGACCAAGATTTTTGCTCATTGAAAAAACTTAGTCTAATAGCTTTGGTTTGTAATGTTTTTGGGGCAAAATTTAGCTTACAGTATTCCAAATATTTTTCTGTTAATTGCAGTAAATCTTTTGTTTTATAAGAAACTTTTTTCCCCAGTAAAATTTCGATTTGTTCCCTTATTTCTACTTCGGTAGGTACACGATTGTTTTTATCGATAATTTGCTTAATGAAATTATCGATTGTTGCTTTGAAATAATTTAATCGCTCTCGAAGTATAATTGTACTATTAATTTTTCTCGGAAAACCATCCCCCCAATCTTTAATGGCTATTTTTTCTCCTGTTGAAATCCTAACTTGCTCATATTGGTGATGAAATAAAAAATAAATAGCTCCATCTTTATTTGTAGCTGATTTCTTTAGATAATACCTTGTTTCCATTTGAAATTCATTTCCCACAAAGTTATATTATTCATGCACCTATTCATGCACCTTATTTAAAAAGTTATTAACAGAAGTCTTGTTTTTAATAGGTTTTTTTTTAATTTGAATAGCCCTAGTGGGTCAACAGAAAAGGAGAGTTTTTACTCTCCTTTTTTTATTAAATAAAATTGGGCGAGAACGTTTATGCCGATTGATTTTTTCAAGGGAAGCATGACCGTAGAAAAAACATATCGGTAAGCCCCTAGTGGGCAACAGAAAGTCTTTCAGAAATGGAAGGCTTTTTTTGTTTATAACTGTTTATGTTAAAATTAAGATTCTAAAAAAAATTGATTTCAATATTTATGGTTATTTTTGAAGTAATATTAAACCAAATACCCAAGCACTATGAAAAATTTTTTAAGCAAAATTTTACTTACAGTTTTGATTTTTTCAATTTCTGCCTGCAATACCAAAGAAATAGATAAATTGGTTTCTTTGAAAAATTCAAAAATAACAATTCTAGAAAAAAAGGACAAGGAAATTTTTCAATATTGGGAATTTGAAAATAAATCTTTTTTATGGGAAAATGATTTAGGTCAAATTAGAGATTTAGAGTTCTTTCAAGATTCATTAAAAAAAATTTTAGGAACAACAAAGTTTAAGGAAGTGCTGAAAAAAGAACAAAGAAACAAAAGCTTTAATATAATTCCATTTGAATCCGAAAATGGAGATTCAATAAATGCTGAATTAGTCCATTCTGGTAAAATAGGAAAAATTAGAAAGATGAATTTTCTAGAAGCACAATTGTTAAACTATCAAATTTCAAGATATCCGTTGTTAAATCATCCAACTGAATTTCATGGCTTTATAATGTCAAATAAAGCTCTAAAACGCATAAGAGTTTATTTTGCGGCAAGTGATCAGCCTTGGCCACCTAAACCGCATTTAATTATTGATGCCATTGAAAAAGATTTAAAAAAAGGATGGAAACTAAAGTTTCATTTACACAATCACTATGAACCAAAATCAAATAACTATTTAGGAATTCTTGCACCAAGCATGACAGATGCACATTATTACAACATGTTAAAAGAAGAATATAAGATTGAAAAAGCAATCATTACAAATGGTTTTAACACGGTTGAAATTAAAGCAAATGATTTTAATAGATTAAAAGCAAATTGAATTTCAATGTTGTATTATACCAACATTATTAACACTTTAATAATTTAATATTGGTTTTTCCATTTTTATAACTTTTTAATTATGGAATGTATAGACTATTTTTTGAGCTAAAAACAAGCTAATAATAAAATAACCTTAAAAACAAAAATAGGAACTCATTTCTAAGTTCCTTTTTGTAGCGAGAGGGAGATTTGAACTCCCGACCTCCGGGTTATGAATCCGGCGCTCTAACCAACTGAGCTACCTCGCCATTTATATTTTAGTTCCAACTGAGTCCCGAAAAGTAGAAATTTTCAATTTCTTAAACTTTTCGTGGATTCTCAAATTGATAAGAAACTTTGTTTCAATCAATTTGGAACTACCTCGTTATAAAGCAAATTTAACTTTAAAAAATGTCGTTTGCGGGTGCAAAGATACTAACTTTTTTAAATTTTCAAAATGCTTATTAATAAAATTTATTTTTATTTTTAATTAAGATCTGTCTGCTTCAAACAAAATTTTTGTTTTATGCTTTAATGTTCTTAAAATCAAGGTAATTAAAATTGCAATACCAACAATTATTCCTTGATACATTTCAAATTTAATTTCACCAGATTCAAAAACTGACTTCACAAAGTCAATAAAAACAAAAGAAATAATTGTGGCTGTAACTCCAGAATATTCTCTTCTCAAAATTGTTTTCATGGAAAATTTAATTGGCGTTTTTTCATAATTTTTAAAACTAGGAATAAATGCAGGAATTTTCATTGACCAGTCAATATAATCTTGCCCGAATTTTCTCTCCAAAAAACGTTCTTCAGCAAACATAATTCTTTCGTAATACAGCCAAAATAATAAAGTTGCAATGATTACAAACCAAATATTACAAGTATAAATGATAATACCAATCCACATGAAATAATTCCCCAAATAAAGCGGGTGTCTTAAGGTAGAATAAATCCCTTTTGTGTTCAAAGCTTCAGCAACTTGTTCCTGGGTATTTCTTCCAGAAGTTTCTTTATTGCTCGTTCCAATAGCAACCGCACGAATATATTGTCCGAAAAAAGAAATAAAAATCGCAAAACTAGTTAAGATTAATTTTAATGTTGGATTTTCATCAAACAACTTATAATCAGTGAAATAAATGACTGGTATTGCAGATAAAAAAAGTACTATTGGGAACTGTCCACGATACTTGAATAAAAAATTTCCATTTTTTTCTAAAGAATGTAATAACGCCATTGAAAAGATTTATGTATATTTAAAAACTTATTTTGAGTGCAAATTTACAAATTGAATTACAATTATGGGCGAAAAAAGAAAAATAGAATTAGAATATTTACTAAAAACATCACTCAAAGTCTTTGAAAACATGTTATTTACTCCTAGTGGATTAGCAGAATGGTTTGCAGAAGATGTCAATGTGAAAGATGATATTTATAATTTTCATTGGGATGGAAGTGATGAAAAAGCAAGATTATTAGGGAAAAAACAAGGACATTTTATAAAATGGCAATGGTTAAAAGATGAAGAAGAAGGTTTAGATACCTATTTTCAAATGGAATGCACTGTAGATTCAATGACTAAAGCATTGGTTTTGAATATTACTGATTTTGCTGACGAAGAAGATTATGATGAAATTAAAATGTTATGGGAATCTGCGGTGCATGAATTAAAAAGAGTATTAGGAGCTTAAATTTAATTTTGAGTTATGAATAATGAATTATAAATATTAAATAATCTTATATTCATAATCCATCATTACAAATTCATTATTATATTTTTACTTTTGTCAAAAAATCTGAATTGAATTGAAAAAATTATATATTTTCAGTATTCGTTCTTTTGTAGGACCTTTTGTTGTTACCTTTTGCATATCGATGTTTATGCTGATAATGCAATTTCTATGGAAATACATTGATGATTTAATGGGCAAAGGAATTGATACTTTATTGATTTTAGAATTATTCTTTTATGTATCAGCATCACTAATTCCGTTAGCCCTGCCCCTAGCGATTTTGTTATCATCAATTATGGTAATGGGAAATTTTGCTGAAAACAATGAACTGACAGCGTTGAAATCCGCTGGGATGTCCCTATTTAAAATAATGCGTCCTTTGACTTTTGTTGTTGTCTTAATTTGTATTGGCACTTTTCTTTTTTCTAATTTTGTGATTCCTGTTGCAAATTTAAAGTGGCGTTCCTTAATTTATGATATTCAAGAAACGAAAATCGCAACCATTTTAACTCCAGGAACATATACAACGGTCCTAGACGGTTATGCAATTAAAATCAAAGAAGGAAACGATCAATTATTTAAAGAAATAACAATTCATGACCACACAGATCCTTTGGTTGTAAAGACAATTAAAGCTGAATCAGGTGAAGTTTTCAAATCAAAAAATGGTTCTTATTTATTTTTTAAATTGACAAATGGGGAAGTTTTTGAAGAGCTTGCAAGTAATCAGACTGCTGATGTCGCACAATCTGGTAACTTTTATCCTAGCAGAAGAACTTCATTTAAAAATTCAAGTTACAAAATAGATTTATCAGGATTCAAAATCAACAGAAGCGACGAAGATTTGTTTAAAAACCAATACGAAATGTGGAATGTTTTTCAAATAGATCACGCGCTTGATTCAATTCAAGATGGTGCCATGACTATCCGAAAAAACTTCATTCAAAACATTGAAAATGATCACATTTATTTTCAGTCGAATAATTTAGTAAAACAAGACGATGCGATTAAAAAGCAAATTAAAATAAAAGATACTATTAATCCAAAAGTAGAAATAGTTAAAATTGACGAATTGGGAAAAAACGAATTAATTTTAGCTTACCAAAATTCCATTAGTAAAATCAGACGAAAAAATCAAAATTTAGATTCTCAAAAGGAATTTATGAATGCATTTCAAATTAGTTTAAGTCAATTTGAAATGGAATATCATAAAAAATTTGCATTAACCTTTGCAATTTTTGTTTTGTTCTTTGTCGGTGCACCACTTGGTGCTATTGTGAAAAAAGGTGGTTTTGGTGCTCCAGTTGTAATTGCAGCCTTACTATTTATGATGTATTATGTCTTAACTGAAATTGGTTTAGGACTTGCAGAATCAGGCTCTGTAACACCATTTGTAGGAGTTTGGCTGGCAACTTTTGTACTTGTTCCTGTTGCGCTAATTTTAATGAGAAGTGCGTCACTCGATTCTAAAGTATTCGATTTAGAAGCTTGGAAAAAAATGTTTAAATTAAAAAGAAAATGAACGTTCTACATATAACGAACAAACCGATATTTCCCATTTTAGATGGCGGACAAATGGCTATGAATCGTTTGATGATGTGCTTTTTGAATTTGGGTTTTAATGTAAAAAATCTTACTTTAGAAACGCATAAACATCCATTTGATATCAATGAATTTCCAGAAGATTTACAAGAAATAATTTTTCCCGAAGCGCATTACATTGATTCAATAGTGAAATCTTGGGATGTTTTTAAATCCCTTTTCAATAAAGAATCATATCATGTAAAACGTTTTATTGACAAAACTTTTGAAGAAAAATTGAAGGAACTTTTTAAAACTAATAATTATGAAATTGTTATTTTAGAAAGTGCTTTTTTGATGTCCTACATCGATGTAATTAGAAGGTATTCTGATGCCAAAATCATTTTAAGAGCACATAATGTTGAATATAGAATTTGGCGTCAACATGCGAAAAAAGAGAAATCTTTCATAAAACGATTTTTTTACAAAAAATTAGCAAACGATTTAAAACGTTTTGAATTAGAGAAAATAAACCAAGTTGATGGGGTTTTTTGTATTTCAGAACAAGATAGAGAATTTTTCAGAAGGAGATCTGTAAAAGCAGCAACAATTGTGATACCAGTATACATGTCCGTCAATGAAAACAATGTTGTAGATTACCAAAACAATGATTTTCACTTTGTAGGCTCAATGTCATGGAAACCCAACGCAGATGCGGTGCGATGGATAATCAATCAAATTGCTCCAAGATTGGCAAAAATTTTACCTGATGTTAAAATTCACATTGCTGGTTCGGCCATGTCAAAAAAATTATTGGATCAAAAAATAAAAAACGTTATTGTTCATGGTAAAGTTGCAAATATGCAAGAATTTATGTCACAGCACGGAACATTAATTGTCCCGCTAAAAAGTGGTTCTGGCGTAAGAATCAAAATATTGGAAGCCCTAAGTTTTGGAGTTCCCATTATTTCTTCAGAAAAAGGAAAAGAAGGAATTGAGATGACACCAAAAAAGCATTTTCTAACAGCAAATATTACTGAGGAATTTTTACTTCAAATGAAATTCTTATACGATAGAACAGAAACAAAACAAAATTTGGGCAAGGAAGGAAAAGTTTTTATTGAAAATGAATATAGTTTAGAAATCGTTTCAAAAAGAATACGTGATTTTATCTCCAAAATATAAAAAAAAATTAGTTGTTTGTTTGTCCCGCTTTCCATTTCCGTTGGAAAAAGGCGACAAATTGAGAGCGTATCATCAAATAAAAAGTTTGAGTGAAAATTTTGAAATATATTTAATATGTACTTCTGAACATCACGTTAATCAAAATGATTTACAACAATTATTACCTTTTTGTAATAAAATCCATTTTTTTAAATTAAAAAAAGGTTTAATTATCTTAAATTTATTTTTAGCAATATTCACTTCAAAACCATTTCAAGTTGCATATTTTACCCAAAATTGGATTAAGAAAAAAATAAATAAGTTATTGTCAGACATTAATCCTGACCATATTTATTGTCAATTAATTCGACCTGCTGAATATGTAAAGAACTATCATTCTTGTTCTAAAACAATTGATATTATGGATGCACTTTCGAAAGGAATGGAAAGAAGAAGCAATCAAGCAAGCATTTTTACACGTTTTATTTTTCTTGAAGAAGCTAAAAGGCTCAAAAAATACGAAAGACAAATATTAAATTATTTTGAAAAATCCATAATAATTTCTCAACAAGACAAAAATTATTTGATTTACCCAAAAAATAAGGAAATGATTGTTTTGGCAAATGGTGTCGATGAAAATTTTTATAATTCTAATTTAAGATTTAAAAAAGAATTTGACTTAGTTTTCACAGGAAATATGAGCTATGCACCAAACATTGATGCAACAAACTTTATTTCAAAAAATTTGTTACCTGAATTATTGAAAACCAACCCTAAAATAAAAATTCTAATTTCAGGTTCAAGTCCAAGTATTAAATTGCAAAAATTGCAAAATAAAAACTTGCTAATTTCCGGTTGGGTTGATGATATTAAAGAAAGTTATCTGAAATCAAATATTTTCATTGCTCCAATGATTACTGGAACTGGAATGCAAAATAAAATTTTAGAAGCAATGGCATTAGGAATTCCTTGTGTGACAACAAGCCTGGCCAATAATGCTATTCTTGCTGAAAATAACAAAGAAATTATAATCGCAAATGAAGCCAAATCAATGTTAAACGCCATTGAAAAACTTCAAAATGATTCTGAATTTTATGATTTAATATCTAAAAATGCTAAAAATTTCATCATCAAAAACTATACATGGAAAACGATAAATAAAGAATTAATTTCAATTTTAGAAAATTAGAGAAAACCATTCTTTTAAAGTATTAAATCCATTTTGTACGTTTTTTTGCTATTTTTTCTCATTCATATTTTTTTTCACTTTTTTTCTTTAAAATTCAGTACTTTTGTACCACAAATTTGATTCATGAGCTCAAAATTAAACACAATAGAAGAAGCAATTGCTGATATTAAAGCGGGAAAAATAATTATTGTCGTTGATGATGAAGATCGTGAAAATGAAGGCGATTTTCTAACTGCAGCTAGAAATGTTACTCCAGAATTGATAAATTTCATGGCAACTCATGGACGAGGACTAATTTGTGTTCCATTAGTTGAGGATCGTTGTGATGAATTAGGCTTGGAATTAATGGTAAAATCCAACACTGCAACTTATGAAACTCCTTTTACAGTTTCAATCGATTTAATTGGTCACGGCTGCACTACAGGAATATCCGCTAGCGATCGTTCAAAAACGGTTCAAGCTTTAGTTGATCCAAATACAAAACCGCAAGATTTAGGTAAACCTGGACATATATTTCCGCTGAGAGCAAGAAAAGGTGGGGTTTTAAGACGAGCTGGACACACAGAAGCTGCAATTGATTTAGCTAAATTAGCAGGATTTGAGAGAGCTGGAGTTATAGTTGAAATTCTAAATGAGGATGGAACTATGGCGCGTTTACCAGAATTATTGTTTATCGCAGAAAAATTTGGAATGAAAATTATTTCAATTGAAGATTTAATTGAATACCGACTGAAAAATGATAGTTTAATAGAACAATTAGTTGATGTTAAAATGCCTACTCAATTTGGTGATTTTCAATTATATGCATATAAAGAAAAATTAACAGGAAAAGAACACTTAGCCTTAGTAAAAGGTACTTGGGAAAAAGATGAATCTGTTTTAGTAAGAGTTCATTCGTCCTGTATCACGGGAGACGTTTTTGGCTCTTGCCGCTGCGATTGCGGTCCACAACTTGAAAAATCGATGAGAATGATCGAGGAAGCAGGTAAAGGTGTAATCGTTTATATGAATCAAGAAGGTCGTGGAATTGGCTTAATCAACAAACTAAAAGCCTACAAATTGCAAGAAGAAGGATTTGATACCTTAGAAGCAAATATAAAATTAGGATTTGAAGGTGACGAACGTGATTATGGAATTGGAGCTCAAATTTTAAGGGATTTAGGCGTACATAAAATGAAATTAATGACAAATAATCCAACCAAAAGAACTGGATTAGTTGGTTATGGATTGGAAATCACTGAGAATATTTCAATTGAAATCGCAAGTAATATTCACAATGAATTATATTTAAAAACTAAAAAAGATAAAATGGGACATACATTAAATCTTGGAAAATAGTTTTGAGTTATGAGTTATGAATGATGAGTTATGAAAACAACAGGCTAATAAAACTCTTTTTCTTAGTTTCTTCCTTCATAGCGGATAAAAAAGTATACAATGTTAAAAGCTGAAAATATATACAAGAAATTTGGGACTTTAGAAGTGTTAAAAGGCGTTAGTTTAAACATCAATGCTGGAGAAATTGTTTCTATTGTTGGTTCTTCTGGCGCTGGTAAAACAACTTTTTTACAACTTTTAGGAACTTTAGATAAACCCGATTCTGGAAATATTTTGATTAATGGAATTAACCCACTTTCGTTAAGTCAAAAAGCTTTAGCAAAATTTAGAAATACACAATTGGGATTTATTTTTCAATTCCATCAATTATTACCAGAATTTACTGCTGTTGAAAATGCAATATTACCTGCTTTAATCAAAGGGGATTCTTTAACGGAAGCAAAAGAAAAAGCAAAAGAATTATTTGACATTTTAAATATTGGACATCGTTTGGAACACAAACCAAATGAACTATCTGGAGGGGAACAACAACGAGTTGCGGTCGCTAGAGCCTTAATAAACAAACCTGCAATTGTTTTTGCCGATGAACCATCAGGAAATTTAGATTCGAAAAATTCAGAAGAATTACACCATTTATTTTTCGAATTGAGAGATAAATTCAATCAAACATTTGTTATTGTAACACACAATGAATCATTGGCAAATATGGCCGACAGAAAAATTGTGATGGCAGACGGAAAACTTGCTTAATGCCAAGTTTAAATTCCTATAATAATTTAACTTTGGAGGATTTAAAAGAATTTTTAAATTCAAAGGTTGAATTATTTAACAATCCAAATTTCATAGAAACAGATCCTATTCAAATTCCACATTTATTTTCTAAAAAAGAAGACATAGAAATAATTGGATTTATAATGGCAACAATTGCTTGGGGAAATAGAAAATCAATCATTAATAATGGACATAAACTAGTTAAAATCATGGGAAATCAGCCTCATGAATTTATTATGAATTATGAAAGTCAAGATTTAAAATTTGTTCACAGAACTTTTAATGCAATTGATTTAGATTTCTTCTTTCGATCCTTAAATTCAATTTATCAAAAATCTTCACTAGAAGAAGTTTTCAAAAAACAGAAAGAAGAATTTGGAGCAAAGGGCAGAATTGCTTCTTTTAGATCTACTTTTTTTGAAACTGAACATGAAAATCGATCTGAAAAACATGTTTCAAATCCTCTAAAAAATTCTTCAGCCAAAAGATTGAATATGTATCTACGTTGGATGGTCAGAAATGACAAAAAAGGAGTAGATTTTGGCATTTGGAAATCTGTTGAACCTTCAGAATTATTTCTTCCTTTAGATGTTCACACTGGAAATGTTGCTCGAAAATTGGAAATTTTAGAAAGAACAAAAAATGATTGGATAGCAGTTGAAGAAATTCAAGAAACGCTCATAAAATTAGATTCACAAGATCCAATTAAATATGATTTTGCGCTTTTTGGCTTGGGAGCTTTTGAAAAATTTTAATGATGAATTTATAGTGAAAATGAAAAATATCGAATCGTGATTTTTTTTGTTACTAAATCAAATCTTAATTCTTAATTCTTAATTCTTAATTCTTAATTCTTAATTCTTAATTCTTAATTCCTTTTTTTCTTCTCTGAAATCACATAAACTCTAAAATTCAGAATAGTTTCAGGTTTCTTTGCATTTGAAGAAATAATGAT
>CAMBRH010000106.1 GCA_945870115.1 Chitinophaga pinensis
TGATGCTTTGGGTTGTTCAGATACTTTAAATCCAGTAGAAAACATAACAATATTGTCACCATCAGCTTCGTTTACTGATATTAAAGAGTCAACAGCAGGAAACATTGGTGGTGTATATAATTGTCCTCCAGTTGTAGTTGATTTTACAAGTACTTCTCAATCTGCTAGTCCTATTCAAAGTTATGCTTGGACGTTTACTTCCCAAACTGGAACTGTTCCAGCACAAAATATTAGTACAAATATTGAAAATCCACAGGGTATTCAATATTTATTCCCTGGAATATATGATGTTCAGTTATCAATTATAGATGCTGCTGGATGTATAAGTATAAAAGATACAAATGTTTTCTTGCAAATTGCTGGTCCATCTGCAAATGACAGTATTTCAAAAATATTAACATCTTGTGGGCAAACATTTGAATTTGAAGTGAAAGACCAAAATTTAGTTGATAGTTGGTACTGGGTTTTAGATGATGGAACGACTATCAATAGTGCTGATGTTGCTGGAAATATCTTCCAACATACGTATCTTGGTGTTCAAACATATTCACCTGTTCTTCACGTTGTTGATGCTTTAGGATGTGATGTTGGTTATCCAGGTGAAGCAATTGTTGATCCAAATGGTGTTTCTGCACAGTTTAATTACACACCTTTAACAGATATTAATTTAGGAACAACTGTAACTTTTGATCCTAGTGCTTCAAGTTCTGCTTTTTCACCAATAACTGACTGGTGGTGGAATTATGGTGATGGTGCAACAGATTCATTAACAAATGGAAATAACACATCTCATTCTTATGAAGTTGGTGATACAGTCTATGTTACTTTAACAGTTGAAAACGCTGCAGGTTGTACAGATAATTATATGTTGCCATTAGTAGTTGGAGTTAAATTTGATTTCCCTAACGTACTTACAGGTTCAGGTTCAAATGGACCAAATGCAGATTTTGTTTTATTTGCAGATATCATGAAGGATTTCCAAATTACAATTGTTAATCGTTGGGGGAATGTTGTTCATGAAGGAACGCGTGATGCTGCTAAACCAAGGTTCTTATGGAATGGAATTGATGATAAGAGTGGTGAACTATGTAATGAAGGAACATATTACTATCTTTTCTCAGGAACTTTAAAAAATGACGTAAAAGTTGATATTCATGGTTTCTGTACTCTAATTGGTACAACAAAACCATAGAGTTAACTTAAAATAAATTTTAAAAAGTGCTTATCGTTTGGTAAGCACTTTTTTTATGTACTTTTGTTACAAAGCAAATCAGCTGTCGCTGTTCCAATTTATTGGAAGAGAGGAAAGTCTGGGCAGTATAGAGCACCGTACTTCCTAACAGGAAGGATGTCAATTTAAAGATTGATTTACAGATAGTGCCACAGAAAGGAAAACTACTTTCCGCCTTGGCGGAGGGAAAAGGTGAAAAGGTGAGGTAAGAGCTCACCGTGTAATTGGTGACAATTACTGCAAGGTAAACCTTACGGACTGAAAGATCATGTAAACTGGGGTTTGAGGGCGGCTCGCTCGACTCAGAGGGTAGATCGATTGATCCCAAGAGTGATTTTGGGACTAGAGAAATGACAGCTATTTAATTCGCTTTGGTGAATTGAAGATACAGAACCCGGCTTATGATTTGCTTTTATTTTTTTGTTTTATGAAAATTATGTCATATATTTGTCTAACCAAAAATTTCACTATTATGAAAAATATCAAAAAAATCACAATTTTAGTATTTGCAAGTTCAATTTTATTGAGCTGCTCTTCAAAATCAAAGGAAAAAATTGAAAATGAAGTAAAAACACTTGAAGAAGAAAAGCCAATTCCAGTTTCAATTACAATTGATCAATTGGTTGGAACGTGGAAATATGCAGAAGTTAGAACACACGCACTTGAATCAGGTATTGCACCAATTGGCGAAGTCTTATTTGGTGTCTCAAAAGATTTCAAATCCTCATATGCAACAGAGGGAGAGGCGGAATTAGCGAAAAATTTAGCTGAAATCGGTACAGAATTTGTAATTGTTGATAATAAAATTTGTTCAGCAGATTCTAATGGCATTAAAGGTACTTCCTTTAGAATGGATTACGGATCTAATAAAGTTGCTGTTTATTTGTTAAACGAAAAAGAATTGGTTATTGAAAAAGGTCCAGTTTTCAGGTATTTTACTAAGGTTAATTAGAATCAAATTCTACATTTTTCATTTTTAACTCTTAGCTCTAAAAAATGTTTGTTATAATTACTGGAGTTTCAAGAGGTTTAGGTTATGCACTTGCAAATGAATATTTGGTTAAAGGCATTTCAGTTGTTGGAATTGGTAGAAATAATATAATTTCCCATCCTAATTATTCGTTCATAAAATGTGATTTAAGTTCTTGGAATGAAGTTGAAAACCTTGAAATGGATTTTCCTGCAAGTTCTGAATATTTATTGATAAATAATGCTGGAATTATTGAACCAATAAATCGCATTTCTGATCAGGAATCAGATTCTTCAGTACGTATATTCCAAATTAACACGATTGCGCCAATTCAATTGATTCGTAAAATGAGTCAATTTTGCCCTGAGGAATCTAAATTAACAATTTTAAACATCAGTTCTGGTGCCGGAAGAAGAGCAATTCCTTCTTGGGCAAATTATTGTGCATCCAAAGCCGCTTTAGATATGTTTTCTGAAACATTTCAACTGGAAGAAATTGAAAAAGGCAAATTAACAAAAATTTATTCACTCGCTCCTGGTGTAATTGATACTGAAATGCAGTCTCTAATTAGAGCTAGTGATTCAGAAAAATTTTCTGCCAAAGATAATTTTTTAAATTTAAAAATAGAAAATCAATTAATTAGTCCCAATGATGTGGCACAAAAAATAATCTACAATTTAGAGTATAATGGATTTACTGAAGTGATTTGTCGCTTGTAATTTTTTTGGTCTTTAATCAACAGAATATACCTTTTAATCTAAAAATTTAATTTTTTGCCAACTTTTTAGTACTTTGGTGCGTTATTATACATAAAACTACAAAATTATAAAATCCAATTTATGAATTCTCTTCTATTAAAAACAATTTCTTTTCTTTCATTTTTTATTTTCTCCAATTTTTATTTTTCTCAAATTGATAAAAATAATACAAGAGATGGTGAATCTGTTGAATATTGCATTACACACAAAAAAATGTTTGAGTTAAAGCAAAACTCAGCATTTTTGCAACAGTTTATTGCTGAACAACAAAATTTATTAAACATTGAGCAACAAATTGCTTCAAAGAATAATCCTCAAAGGGTGATTTATAAAATACCTATTGTTTTTCATATTTTGCATAATGGTGGTGTTGAGAATATTTCTAACGAGCAAGTATTAGATGCTGTAAGAATTTTAAATCGTGATTATAGATTATTAAATTCAGATGCCTTAAATGTTCACAATGATTTCAAAGCAAGCAATCCAGCAGCAACTTGTAAACCAGCAGATATCGAAGTGGAATTTGTCTTGGCTACTAAAGCTCCAGACGGAACATGTTTTAATGGAATAACAAGAACCATTTCTGCTCTAAGTTTTAACGGTGATAATGGAAATGCTCAAGTTAATGCAATTGTTTCTGGAAACGATGTGTATAACGGTGAATGGGCCGGAAATAAATATTTGAACGTTTTTGTTGTTGCTGATTGTGGTGATGCAGCTGGTTATACCATGTTGCCAAGTAATTGGATAGGAACAGCGATGGATAATGGTATTTGGATTTTACATGATTACGTAGGTTCAATCGGAACTGGTGATGTTGGTACAGATAGAGCTTTAACACATGAAGTTGGGCATTGGCTAAATCTAGAGCATACTTGGGGGCCAAATAATAACCCTGGTAATGCAGCTAGTTGTTCTGATGATGATGGAGTTACTGACACACCAAATACAATCGGTGTAACAGCTTGTTTACTTAATGAAGCAACTTGTGGTCCTAGAGCAAACGTTGAAAATTACATGGATTATTCTTATTGTTCAAAAATGTTTTCTGGAGGACAAAAAAATAGAATGCGTGCAGCACTTGTTTCTTCAACAGGAGGTAGAAATAATCTTTGGACAACAAATAATTTGATTTCAACTGGAGCTGATGGAGATGTTTATTTGTGTGCAGCAAATTTTTCTTCAGATAGAATGAAAATTTGTGCTGGGGAAAGCGTTCAATTTTCAGATTTGTCATTTAATAATGTAACTAGTTGGAATTGGAGTTTTCCTGGAGCTTTGGTTACAAATTCATTTGAGCAACATCCGAGTGTTACATATAATACTCCTGGGGTTTATCAAGTTTCATTAACTGCTTCAGACGGAAGTACTTCTCAAACCAAAACTGTATCTACTTATTTAACTGTATTAGATACACTACTAAGCAGAAGTATCCCATTTTTGGATGGATTTGAAGATTATACAAGTTTAGAGACAAGCAATTACTGGGAAGTTTATAATCCTCAGAATAATGCAAAGTTTTCATTGTTAAGCGGAACAGGGCACACTGGAACTAAATGTGTCAAATTGGCAAATTTTGGTCAATCTGGAATTAATACAGATGAATTAATTGCTAATCCAGTAAATTTAACTGGGATTACCGCTGCAAGCAATGTCACATTATCCTTTAGATATTCTTACCGCAAAAGGACTACAACAACAGCTGAAAAATTACATGTTTTACTTTCTGGTGACTGCGGAGATTCTTGGCTAATTAGAAGAACTTTTCAAGCGTCAAGTTTGGGTTCAACGGTTCAAGGATCAGCTTGGACACCAACAGACTCATCACAATGGGTTACAGCGCACATTACGAATACTTTGGCATCAAACTGGAACAAAAATTTTAGATATAAATTTAGATTTGAGGGAGAAAACGGTAACAACCTATATTTAGATAATATCAACATATATCCTTCAGGTCCAACAAATGGTTTGGTTGTAGGAACTCCAACTGTAGATGCTGATTTAGATGGCTACCCTTCCACAATTGATTGTAATGATAATAATCCGTCCATACATCCAAATGCTGTTGAAATTTTAAATAATGGTATCGATGAAGATTGTAATGGCTCTGATCTTAATAGTGCAGGTTTGGAAGTTGGAGTTTTAAATTACTCATTTAACATTTTTCCAAACCCAGCTGATGAGGAAGTTTCTATTGAATATTCAGTAGCAAATTCACAAAAAACTGAAATTCAAATTTTTGATATAATGGGTAAACTATTAGTTCAAGAGTCAATCAATTCTATTACTGGAAATAATATTGTATTTATTGCAACTGATAAATTGGCTTCTGGAAGTTATTTTGTTAAAGTACAAATAAATGGAAACGAATTAGTTAAACAGATTTCCATCAAATAAAATACATTTAAAAGAATTTAAACGCTTGTCAGGTTTTTTGGCAAGCGTTTTTTTTTGAATTTATAAGGATTAATTGGCTTTTATATTCAGAAATTATGTAATTTTGCTATTCCAAAAATTCTATTTGAAACATGGACAAAGTTACTTATGTTGGAAATGCAGATGTGTCGGCGATAGATCACCTGTATAAATCTTATAAAAATGATCCTCAAAGCGTGGATTTGGGTTGGCAAAAATTCTTTGAAGGATTTGATTTTGCTCAAACAAACTACGAAGAAGGAGGAGATATACCAGAAAATTTTCAAAAAGAATTCAAAGTTCTAAACCTAATTAATGGTTATAGAACGCGTGGACATCTTTTTACCAAAACAAATCCTGTTCGAGATAGAAGAAAACACGAACCAACATTGGCGATCGAAAATTTCAGTTTGACAGATGCTGATTTATCGGAAGTTTTTCAATCTGGAATTGAAATTGGAATGGGTGCTGCTACTTTGAAAGATATTATTTTTCACTTAGAGGAAACTTATTGTCAGTCAATCGGAATTGAGTTTGTTTATATGAGAGAACCCAATCGTATTGATTGGATGAAAAGCAAAATTGAATTAAAAAATCGTCCACAATTCGACAAAGCTAGAAAGATAGAGATTTATAAAAAATTAAATCAAGCAACTAATTTTGAAGCCTTTTTAGGTAAAAAATTCGTTGGTCAAAAACGTTTTTCTGTTGAAGGTGGTGAAGCTTTGATTCCTGCATTGGATATTTTAGTAAACAAAGGTTCTGATTTAGGTGTTGAATATTTCGTTATGGGAATGTCACATCGTGGTCGTTTGAATACACTTACAAATATTTTTGAAAAACGACCAAAAGATATCTTTTCTGAATTTGAAGGAAAAGAATTTGATTTTGAAGGCGATTTTGATGGTGACGTAAAATACCACCAAGGTTTTACTTCTGAAGTTACATTAAAAAACGGAAAAAAAATTGGAGTTACTTTATCTCCAAATCCATCGCATTTAGAAGCGGTAGATCCTGTAATTCAAGGAATTGCTAGAGCAAAAATCGATCATATTTTTAAAGATGAAAGTAAGGTCTGTCCGGTTATGATTCATGGTGATGCTGCGATTGCTGGACAAGGAATTGTTTATGAAGTAATTCAAATGCAAACTTTAGATGGTTACAGAGCTGGAGGAACAATTCATATTGTTGTAAATAATCAAGTTGGTTTTACAACAAATTATTTAGATGCTCGTTCATCAACTTATTGTACAGATGTTGCGAAAACGACACTTTCTCCAGTTTTTCACGTAAATGGTGATGATGTTGAAGCGGTTGTTCAAGCAATGGAAATCGCTATGGAATACCGTCAACATTTCAAAAAAGATATTTTTATTGATTTATTGTGCTACCGTAAATATGGTCATAACGAAGGTGATGAACCTAAATTCACGCAACCTCATTTATATAAATTAATTGAAAAACACCCAAATCCAAAAGATATCTATTTCAGTCAATTGGAAGCAGAAGGTGTTTTGACAAAAGAAGAAGCAAAAAAATTAGAAGACGACTTTAATGCTCATTTGGAAAGTGAATTTACTATTTCACGCGAAAATGATAAGGCAATAACATTCGATTTCTTAAAAGATACTTGGAACGGTTTTAGACATAGCAAACCTGAGGATTTTGATAAATCTCCTGAAACGGGCGTTGATAAAAAAACTTTGTTGGAATTGGGAATTAAACTTTCAACTCTACCTGAAGGAAAAAAATATTTCCGTAAAATTTCAAAAATATTTGATGATCGCTTAAAAGCAATTACAGAAGATAAATTGGATTGGGGTTCAGCAGAAATGTTGGCTTATGCTACACTTTTAACTGAAGGATATCCAGTTCGAGTTTCTGGGCAAGATGTTGAAAGAGGAACATTTTCTCACCGTCATGCAGTTGTGAAAACAGAAGATACGGAAGAAGAAATCGAAACATTAAATTTACTTTCTGACAAACAAGCGAAATTCTCAATTTATAATTCTTTACTTTCAGAATACGGAGTTTTAGGTTATGAATACGGTTATTCATTAGCAACACCAAACGGATTGACAATTTGGGAAGCACAATTTGGAGATTTTTTCAATGGTGCGCAAATTATGATCGATCAATTTATCACTGCTGGAGAAGATAAATGGACAACTCAAAGTGGATTAACTATGCTTTTACCGCATGGTTATGAAGGTCAAGGCGCTGAACATTCAAGTGGAAGAATGGAGCGTTTTTTACAACAATGTGCCGACTATAACATTCAAGTTGTAAATACTTCAACTCCTGCAAATCATTTTCACTTGTTGAGACGACAATTAAAAAGAGAATTTAGAAAACCATTGGTTGTTTTTTCTCCAAAAATGTTATTGCGTCATCCAGATGCAACATCCACTTTAGATGCAATGGCTAAAGGATGTTTTCAGGAAGTTTTAGATGATACTATTGAAAATAAAGATTCAATTGATACTGTAGTTTGCTGTTCAGGTAAATTTTACTATGAAATGAAAATCAAGGCAAAAGAATTGGGTGTTGATAACATGGCTTTTGTTAGAATTGAACAATTATATCCATTACCACAAAAACAAATTGAAACTGTTTTAGCAAGTTATAAAAATGCGAAAAACATTGTTTGGGCGCAAGAAGAACCTGCAAATATGGGTGCTTGGACTTATATTGCAATGAGTTTAAGACACATTCCATTTATTGGAGTTATGAGAAGAGCTTCAGCAGCAGCTGCGGAAGGTTCAAAAAAATTACACGAAAAACGTTTAAAACACTTGTTTGAAGATGTTTTTCAATTTGCAAAAGTTAAAGCTTAAAAAAACCGTGGGCTTCGGGAGCCTCAGCCCACTTTTAAAAATATTTAAAAAAACATTATTTTATGGCAATTTTAGAAATGAAAGTACCAAGTCCAGGAGAATCGATTTCAGAAGTTGAAATTGCTTCTTGGTTGGTAGCTGATGGAGATTATGTAGAAAAAGATCAAGCAATTGCTGAAGTTGATTCAGATAAAGCTACTTTGGAACTTCCTGCTGAAGAAAGTGGAGTTATTTCCTTGAAGGCTGCTGAAGGTGACGTAGTAAAAGTTGGTCAAGTTGTTTGTTTGATTGATACTTCTGCTGAAAAACCTGCTGGTTCTGCTCCTGTAAAGGTTGTTGAAAAAGCTGTTGAAGAAGTTAAAGCTGCTCCAGTAGAAAAAACACAAGCGCCAAATCCTGCTCCAGTAAATGAAAAAGGGTCTTATGCAAATGGAACTCCATCTGTTGCTGCTGCGAAAATCATGGTTGAAAATGGCGTTTCTGCTTCAAAAGTTCCAGCTAGTGGAAAAGATGGTCGCATCACAAAACAAGATGTTTTAGCAGCACTTTCTGCTGGTATTTCAGCTGATGCAATTCAAGGTTGGGGTGGAACTCGTGAACAAACGAGAGAAAAAATGTCAATGTTGCGCAGAAAAATTGCTGAACGTTTGGTTTCAGTGAAAAAAGAAACTGCAATGTTAACAACTTTCAACGAGGTAGACATGAAACCAATCATGGATTTGAGAGCAAAATACAAAGATAGCTTTGCAAAATTCCACGAAGTAAATTTAGGATTTATGTCATTCTTTACAAAAGCTGTAACGGAAGCCTTGAATCTATTTCCAAGTGTTAATGGACAAATTGATGGTAATGAAATCGTTTACCACAATTATGCCGATATTGGAATTGCAGTTTCTTCTCCAAAAGGATTAATGGTTCCAATTGTTAGAAATGCAGAACAAATGTCTTTGGCCGAAATCGAAAGAGAAATTAAAAGATTAGCAATAAAAGCGCGTGATGGAAAAATTACGCCAGACGATATGACAAATGGGACATTCACAATCACAAATGGTGGAGTTTTTGGTTCTATGTTGTCTACACCAATTATTAATCCTCCTCAATCTGCGATTCTTGGAATGCACAACATCGTTGAACGTCCAGTTGCAATAAATGGAAAGGTTGAAATTAGACCAATTATGTATGTTGCCTTATCGTATGATCATAGAATTATCGACGGAAAGGAATCTGTTGGATTCTTAGTGAAAGTAAAAGAAATGCTTGAAAACCCTGAAAGAATGTTGTTTGGAAGTAAAGATCCTTTGCAAGTATTGTTGGGGTTATAAAGTCAAATAAATATAAATTTAAAAGTCGGATCGTTTGGTTCGACTTTTTTCGTTTTTTGAAATAGAATCAATAATTGAATGCACAAGTTCTATTGAATTAAATCCATATCATTCAGATACCTATTTGAATAGAGGAATGGCAGAATATGAACTTAAAAATTTAGAAAGAGTTTTATTTGACTTTTATAAGGTTAATGAATTAAATCGTACTGATGTTGTTTCTTATCACTATACAGGCTTAATAAAATTTCATAGATAACTTTTAATAAGTTTGACACTCATAGTCAAATTATTACAAGTTAAAAATTTAATAAAATAAAATCCTGGCGAAAGTTCTTTTACATCGATTGTAACTTCATTATTATTAATTTGAGAAATAACAATATCCTTACAAATTTCACCTATTGCATTTGTCATAACAATTGATGATGAATATATAAGGTTCACTGAATTTGATTTGGAATGAATCATTAAAAGGATTAGGAAAAACATCAATAGAAAATAGGGTTTTGGATTCAGAAACAGTTAAGGGTTTTGGATTAAATGTAGTAAGTATTTTTATATCATTAGTTTGAAAAGTTGAAATATCTTCATTACCTGCAGAACAAATTTCATTTTCAAAATTACAAGTCTGCTCAAATACAGCTCCACCATTAATTTGATTACCCAAAATTGATACACATTGTAATTTGTATTCTCCCCCTTTTATATATTGACAATCATTTAAAACTAAGCTATCATTAATACTTGCTATGAAAGAACCTATGTTATATTCACTATCTAATGTAATTGATGATGATTGCAAAGAAAAATTTCCATAAAAGAAACCTGATAGAATATAACCATATTGAGCTGAAATTTTAAAGGAATGGACATAGTTAAAAAACAGGAGTAACAGCTAAGCTATAAGATTAAGGTAAAAATTATTAATTTTGATTTTATGGCAGAAGAAAGAAAAAAGTACGACAAAGAGTACAAAATGAAGATCGTTGAAATTAGCTTTCAACGAGGTAGTGTA
>CAMBRH010000107.1 GCA_945870115.1 Chitinophaga pinensis
AAACCATAATGTGCACATCTTGGGGAGCAATGCCTTTAGAAGCTGTCCAAGTCATAAATTCATCAAAACCAAATTCAACAGCTTGCGCTGAACCTAAACCTCCAAGAATATTTTGTATTGGACGTGATGCAGCTGGTAAACCAATAGCTTTTTTCCAATCAAATCCTACCATAACTCCATTTGCAGGATAACGTGTTGTTGAAACGGGAAAATCACTAAATAAAGGATCAACTTCAGGAATCAGTGTTCCATCTGGATTAAAATACCCAATTGAAGAGCCATTTGTTGCTAACATCCCAGTTCGTGAATCCATTGTGACTCCAAATAGAAGTTTAGAATTTGGCATTTGTACTGAATTAACATCAATTGTCGTCGCAGATGTTTGCTGAGCATTAATTTGACTAAATAAAAGACAAATAAAAAGTGTAATTTTTGTTTTCATAATAATTGGTTTTTAGTGTTTCTAATTTGATACACGTAAGCTAAAAAGAAAAGGTTGGGTTTAGATTAATTATGAAAGTTGAAATATGAGTTTTGAATATTGTAAATCCAATTTTTAAAGCTTAATTTTTCTTTTAAGATTACGCTGAATGACGTATTTCCACTTAGAACTATAATTGGTATTTTTGCTTTAGGAGAAAATGTAACCTTCAATTAAATTTTCGTTATTCTAATAAATCTATATGCCATGAAAAAAGTAAGTTTAATATCAGCCTTAATGTGTTCTTTATTTCTAGTTTTTGCTTTTAATAAAAATACTAGTTCTTTTCAGCAAGTTGAAACCATTTCGCTTGATAAAGCTATAAAAGACAAAATAATTACTGCTAGTTTTACTTCGAACGGAAGTTATTCAGGTAAATCTATTTTTTGTCAAGTTAGTAATTTGACAGGGAAATCTTATAAAATAAGCATTCCTGCTGGTTCATTTTTTCAAGCACCAAGTTCTGATGAACAAGATTTAATTGTTCCTCAAGAAGAATTTTTAGCATTAAATGCAAATGCACAAAAATCAACCTTATTGAATGGATTTTGCACTAACCTAAGTAATCATGCGCCCAAAAAAGAAGGGAAATTCAAATTAATTACCACAAAAGCACCAAAGGAAATGCCAAAACTACTCGCTTTTTTGAAAGGAAAAAAATATGAAAATCATACTTTACAAGACGCAATTTGGGCTTTAACAAACAAAAGTTCAGTAACAAACATAAACGGTGAGGATGAAAAATCAATTGCAGCTCTGAGAAAAGAATTATTTACAATTACAGGACAAAAAGAGGATTGGTATCAATCACCACAAGAAACAACGATGAATGAAGATCGATCAATAAATAGAGAAACTGCTTCAATTTCTGGAGAATTATCATATCAAACAAAAAAAGGCGCAAAAATCCATACGGAAGTTTTAAGTCCTGATGGAGAAATAAAAATAAAAACAGAAGATAGAGATAGTAAAATGAGTGGTGAATTATCCTTTTATTTTAAAGTGGAGGTAAAAGGCTGGAAAAAAGGAAAATATACTGTTAAGGTTATTGAGGATTCTAAAGTAATTAAAGCATATGATTTTAATGTTTAGCATAAACTAAATTTCTTTTTTGATGTAATTAATATGCAACTGCAATAACAGCAGTTGCATTTTTCAATTCAATTTGATTAGTCCCATTAAATAAAGTACAAGAAAAGGTAATGTTTAGTTTCTTTGTTTTTTGACCATTTTCATTTAAATTATACTCCTCAATAGAATTGACTTTAAAAAAACTTCTTAAATTTTGACCATCATTTTTGGATGTGTAAACATTTCCATTGGAATCAACCCATTCTACGACCACGTTTCCATAATTATTTGGATTAGAAATTGGGCTTACAACATAAGTATTTCTAGCAACACATGAATTTGAGTTCTGTGTTCTAATATTTTGTCTTTGAATTTTTGAAATACCATTAGCATCTATTGCCGTTAATGTAACGGTATAAACTCCTTCATTCACATATGAATGATTAATTATTTCGTTCGTACTTGTATTTCCGTCCCCAAAATCCCAAAAATATTGATACGGAAGTTGACCAAAAGCAGCACTTCCAGAAAAATTAACACTTGTTCCTACTGGATTACCGGCAATTAAATTAACTTCAATAAAATCCCCCATATTGCCCAATGAAATCGAATTACATAAATTACTAGAACAAGCACCAGAAAAATCGGCATCCATACAATATTCATATTTTCCAGGACGAGAATAGGTGTGAACCGGATTTAGAGCTGACTCTGTTTTTCCATCACCAAATGTCCAGTCAATTCCAGATAAATTTGCACCAGCTGTATTTTTTGTAAAAGAAACTGAATACCGTGAGGCAAGACCCGAATTTGTTGCGAAATTATAATTTCCAATATAAAAAGTACTATCCAAATCTGTTGGATTAGGCAAAGAACTAGCATAATCGATAAACGAAATTTTTAAGGAATTTTCGCATACATCAATGCAATTAGCAAGCGTTAAATTAGCTGAATATGTTTTCAGACCGTTTGCATCTTGCGTAACTGAAGAATATAAATAATAATTGTTTTGACCAGCTTTTAAATCTTTCTGTATACCATCAATTTCACCTGAAAAAGTAAAAACTGGCACTTCTTCACTAGGTGTTGGAATTTCTTCTTTTTTACAAGAAGCAATGATTACAAAAGCGATTATTAATCCTAAAATTGATTTAAAATTTTTCATTTTACTTTATAAATTAAATTTAATTGAAGCGATTTATTATTTTCAAAAGTATTCGTCTCTGTCCATGAATTATTTCGTACATCAATAATTCCATAAGCAAAACGTGTTCCAATCAACAGTCTTTTTCCAATATTTCTTGAATAAGAAAGCGAAAATTGTAAATCGAATTGACTTAAACCGTATCCATATTTATAAGAGGAAATCGATTTTATTTCTGTTTCGCTCAAACTAGTTTTTTCATTTGTACCAACACTACTTTTATTCGCTACTAATATCGCTGGACTTAAACCAAATGCTACATTATTTTTATTCCACTTTCTTGAAATAGCAATTGGAAATGTCAGGTAATGATTTTTTTCCTGTGAAAGTGTTATTATTTTATTTCTGTATCCAAAATCATACGATTTCTCAACAATTTCTTTCTTAAAATTTAAATTTGACACCTGAGAATATTCCATTCCGCATATTATTGACCAAACTGGAGAAAAATTATATTGAATTGCGGCAGAAATGCTTGGACTAAATGAATTCCCATCGTTTTGAGAAAAACCAAAATTATATTGAGTTCCTAAAGCACCATAAAAGGTAAATTTAGAAAAAGGTAAATCTAGATTCTTCTTTGGAAGCATATCAATTTCATTGCTCTTTTCTCTTAAATCTGATAAGCTATCTTTTTCAGCATCAGCTAAGACTTCTTTTTGAAGTGTGTCAATCCTTGAAATTGAAAATTCTTTATTTTTTTGAATTGTGTCTGACTTTAGATCTTTTTCGTTAGGACCGCAAAACACAGTAGTCGAAGGTCCAACTCCTAAATTGGGGTTGACTTCTAGCGCAAGGTCTATCTTTTTTTGGTTTTCTTTAGTTATCCAACCTTTTTTATTCTCTTTAATCTTATTTTTTTTGTTTTTGGATAAATTTCCTTCTTTTGAAACAAGCGATTTTTCATTGTTTGTTAATGAATTCTGATTTAAATCCTTCTCATTTTCAATTTTCGGATTTGTTATTTTCGGATTTGCTATTTTCTTAGAATCATCAATATCTTTGGTTATTTCTAATTTTTTATTTGTATTTGGAGGCGTATTCTTCGCTTTTAATTTGCGATCATTTTTAACTTCACTTGAACTAATCAAATACCAAATAAATGGAATTACGAAAAAAAGTGCAGTAATAAAACCACTGAAAAATATCCACAAGAATCCTCTTCGCTTCTTTTTTTCTTCAGAAGCGATAATCATTTCCTCCATTCTTGCCCACTTATCCTCTTCAAATGGAAAATTGGATTCAGCAGAAAATTTATTCTTTATGAAATCATCAAAATCTTTTTCGCTTTTCATATACTACTTTTATGTTCAGAAAATTCAACATTTTCACTAATCTTATTTAATAATTCTTGTAATTTTTGTCTTGAAAAATTTACATGCCATTTTGATGTTCCTTCAGATATTTTTAACATATCAGCAATTTCTTTGTGAGAAAATCCATCAACAACAAAAAGATTAAAAACCTTTTTACTCACATTTGGCAATAATTCTATGCACTTCTTAATTTCCTCTAAATTTAGATTTTCAATTGCATCATTCAATTCAAAACTTACTCCCGAATCGAAATGATTTTCAACATAACTTATTTTTTCATTATGCGTAATATTTTTACGATGCTCATCAATGATTGTGTTAATTAAAACCCTTCTCATCCAAACTGCAAAAGGGATTTTTGGTTGATATTTATCTAAATTCGTTAAAATTTTCATAAAACCCAAATTTAACAAATCGTCTGCTTCATAATTAGAATTAGCATATCTCCTGCATATTGCCATCAAAAAACTATATGACTGCTTGTACAATTCATATTGAGCTTTTCGTTCCTTATTTAAGCAAGAGGTTATTAATTCTAAATCTATGTTCATAAAACCATTTCTAAAACATTACACGAGAATTAACTTTAAAAGGTTGGGTAATAATTAAAATAAAAATTAACTATTTTCTTTTATAAATTCTGAGGGGGTTTTTCCTAGTACCTTTTTGAAAGCATTATTAAAGGAAGATTTTGATTTAAAACCTGAATTTTGTGCCAAAGCTTCAATTGTATAATTCATTTTATTGGACAACAAATGTTCTTTCACGTCATTGATTCTAAACTCATTAATGAAATTGATGAAATTTTGCTTGTATTCAGTGTTTATTATATATGACAAGTATTTTGTATTCGTTTTTAAGTCTTTTGCTAACTTTAGAATTGATAAATTTTGATCCAAAAAAGGTTTTTCTTCTTGCATAAAAACCTCAAGTTTTGACTTTAATTCTTTGAACAATTGTAATTGACTTTCAGAAAAAACCTCATCCATAGATATTACTAATTGTACATTGTTATGTGCATTAATTTCTACTTCATCGTTTACGTTAATTTTTCTTCCATTAAACGAAATTTCTTTTTGCTTCATGGCGTTGTATCCGATGTACAAAATGTATAAAATTAATACTCCATAAAATATATAATCTGAAATTTTTCCTTTGATTATTTCTGTAAAAATTAATCCGATTATCAGAAAAACATAGCCATAAATCATTACTTTGATCCAATTCAAATCAACTCTTTCAGAATAAGAAAAGTAATTTTGTACATTTTTTTGATGGCGTTTTAAAGTAATAAATGAAAGTGTAATGTAAATGATGTTTAGAATCAAAAATCCAATCGTCATAACCAACATGACAAATGTTGTCAAAAATGCTAAAACATCTCGATAGGAAAAAACATAAACAATAAACATCAAAATAAGGACTATAACACTAATTACTATTGGCGTTAAATAATGTTTAAAATTACTTTTATCATCAGCAATTGAAATTAACTTTTTTTGATAAACCCACAAATTTACTGGCATAATCAAAGTTGAAAAGATTAATAATGGGACGAAGAATTTCATTATGAATCCTAAATTCATTCTAAGGAGGAAAAAAAATAGAATTATAAAAGTGATGTTCAATAAATAAAAAGTGAAGAAATTTCTCGCTTTCGATTTACTTTTAATGTTGAAAATTTGGAAAGAATATAACAAACCCAAGATCAAAGCAATTATGCTTAAAATATCTACAAATGAAAAATTAATAGCGTCCTCTGCTCCCATTTTTGATTACAAATTATTGATGTAATAATACAAATAATTTTTTAAATTTTTATTTTTTCCGTTTTAATTTCTTCACAGGATTTTGTTTTGTATGGAAAATTGCATAAATAACCAAAGAACTTTCAAAAACTTCATAAATAATTACAAACGGAAATTTAAGTATCGGAATCTGTCTAAATTTATCCACTTTTTTGAATCCGTTGGGGCTTTTTTGAATACTTTTTAATGAATTTGCGATGGAATTTAAAAACCTTTCACCCAATCCATCTGATTTATCTTCGTAAAAATTATATGATTCAATAATTAAATCATGAACTTCTTCTTTGAAAATTACATCTAAGTCTTTTTTCACCGAGATTTTCTAGCATTATGAACTAATTCTTCCCAAGAATAAGATTTACTTCTGCCGCTCAAGTGATTTTGTCTCGTTTCATTTACAATTTTCAAATGCTCTTCTGTCAAAACAAAATCTTCATGCTCTATTTCCTCAACATCAACAAAATCAAGTGTTTTCAAATAAATTAACAAAGCATTTGCTTTTGCATTCGAGTCATCTATTTTGAGAGTATAAACCATAATAATTAAAATTAACTTAATACAAATATACAAAATAAAATTTTCAAATACTAAACTATTATTTTTTCGAAAAAATCTTTTAGCAAAGGCTCGTTGTCTTCATTATTTGTAAAAATCTCCATCAATTTTGGTCTTCCTTTTTCTTCATAAGTATAAAACTCTTCCATGAAATTATCGATTTCTTCTAAATTTTCAGCTCTAAAATATCCTATGTTAAAAGCCTTACAAATAGATTCCGCAGAAAAATTATCGTTGTTAAATACAAAAAAATCATTCAATTCTTCTGTTGAATCTGGTCCAGGAATAATTTTAAAAATACTCCCTCCTCCATTATTAATTAAAAAAATTCTGAAATTTGGCGTTAAATTGTGATTCCAAAGTGCGTTGCTGTCGTAGAAAAATGACATATCTCCAGTAATCAAGGTGTTCCAATCTGATTTTTTCAAAAATGAAGCTCCTGCAGCTGTACTTGTGCTTCCGTCAATTCCACTCGTACCGCGATTACACCAGTAAGAAATACTTAAAACGGGATCAAAAAGTAAAGAATAACGGATTACCGAACTGTTTGAAAGATGCAAAAAAGAATTTTCTGGAACGCAATCTAAAATTTGGTTAAAAACTGTTATATCTGAATAATGTGGATTGTTTTCAAAATATTCTTGCGCTTTTTCTTGAATCAAATAATCTTTTTGCTTCCAACGTTGACCAAAGTTTTCTCCAAAAGAATTAATCTCAATATTTTTATTTAATTCCCTGAAAAAAATTTGTTCATTCAAGACAAAAGAATGGGTTAAAGATTGAAAAGTATCCATTAACGGAAAATCCAATCCAATTTTCCACGTTTCTTTCAAATTAGATTTTCTTAAAAAAGCCTTTATTTTTTTTGAGACAATTGCTCCACCAACAATTATTAATAAATCTGGTGCAAAAAGTTCAATTTCCTCTTCACTGATTGAATTTAATGTTCTATCGATACAATGAACGAAACTTGGATTCACCAAATTAGAAGTATTTTCAACCAAAACAATTAAAGATGGGTCTGAACTTAAATTTTTCAGTTCTTCTTTTAGCGCATTGTTTGGACTCATTTGTCCGCATAAAATCATTTTTTTTGGAAAATTTTTCCACGATTCTTTTAAATGTTGAATTTGATTGTAGGATAAATTCTGACTTGGAATTTCAACTTTTATAGGAACTTTTTTATCCGTTTTTGGAATAAATTGAATTTCTTCCTTACCATACAAAGGTTCATTAAAACCAAAATTAAAGTGAATAGGACCTTTTGATTCTGAATTTGCCTTTGAAAAACCAGTTGCAATTTCTCGCTTCAAAAACCACGAATAATCTTCTGAAACCAAGGTATCGTCAAAAGTTGCGCTGTAATTTATGTGATTTTTGAATAATTGATCTTGAACAATCGTTTGCCCATCACCCTGATTTACCCAAATTTGTGGTCTATCAGCCGTAATCACTACCAAGGGAATCCGTTGATAATATGCTTCAGCAACTGCTGGATAATAATTTAAAGGTGCAGAGCCAGAAGTACATAAAACAGCAACTAAGTCTGTCGTTTGTTGCGCCATTCCCAAAGCAAAAAACGCAGCTGAACGTTCATCTGGAACAACAACACATTCTATTTCAGGATGTTGATTGAATGCAATGATTAAAGGAGCATTTCTAGATCCAGGAGAAACAACAACATGTTTTAAACCGTAATTTACACATAAATCAACAAATAACTGTACATTTTTTTTGGCGCTAGAAATCATAATTTACGGATTCATAATTTTTTTGACAAAATTAAGCAAAGTTTTGCTCTTATTTTCCGTTTCCAGCCATTCTAAATCAGGTATTGATTGTTTTGTATAACCTCCTCCAAGATATAAATAAATGGAATTCTCAAAAATTTGAGCACAACGTAAATTAACATATAATTTTGCTGAATTATCATTCACAAAACCAATCAAACCGGTGTAAAGCCCTCGATTATGTGGTTCAACAGTATGAATTAAACTAATTGCCTTTTCTTTCGGAAATCCACCAATCGCTGGCGTAGGGTGAATGCTTTGAGCAACTTTCCAAGGAGAATTATTATTTAATTCAGCTGAAATATCTGTCCGAATGTGTGTAACTGGTCCAGCTTCATAATCGTAAGGTCCTTGAGTCTCAATCGATTTTAAATTTAATTTCTGGCAGACATCTAAAATATAATCGGTGACAATTTCTTGTTCGAAAATTTCTTTTTCTCCCCAATCTACGTCTTTTTCTTCTAATTTTTTTGTTCCCGCCAAAGCAGTTGTAAACATGAAATTTTTATGAGCTTCAATTAATATTTCTGGCGTTGCACCAATCCATGTTCCGAATTTTTCACTTGAAACCAAGTAAATAAATGCTTTTGGATAATTTTCTTCTAATTGTTTAAATAAGTCATGTGCTAAATCAACTTTAAATGGATGTTTTTTGATTCGAGAAAAAACTGCTTTATCCATTTGATATAAATTCAAACCATTCAATAATTCATGTGCTTGCAAATAATATTCTCGCGCAGACATGCAATATGGTTCTTCGCTAGAAAAATTAATCTTTTCATCACCTTGAGATTCATTTTCAGAAAACAAAAAGCATTTGGATAAATCAAGATTTGTAACAATAAAACCTTCCTTAATAGCGCTTGGAATTACTTCAGAAAAAGTTCCAAATTTTGATTCAATTTCTTTTCCGGGAAAACGATATGTTATAAAATCACTCAAATTATTTTTTTAAAAACTTAACATTTAAGCATTCGTTAATTTCACCACATAGGAACATAGAAAACATAGAAGTATTTGTTTTTTTCTCGCTTTTGGATAAAAAATATGTTTTATACGACACTATAACTTATTTAGGATTATTTATTTTTTTTATTAAAACGGTTAATCTTCCTGTGCAAACAAGTTTTGACGTTGATTCATCAAAAATATCTACTTGCCAAACGTGGGTTGACTTTCCGACATGAATTGCTTTTCCTACTCCAATCACACTTCCAGTTCGCACACTTCCAAGGTGATTCGCGTTGATTTCTAAACCAACTGGTGCTTCAACTTTTAAATTACATAACAAAGCAGAACCCATGGAAGCGATCGACTCGATTAATACCGCATTTGCGCCTCCGTGTAACAAACCCATTGGCTGATGTGTTGTTGCGTTTACGGGCATTGTTGCGGACAAAGAAGTTTCGTTAATCGTAACAAAATTAATCCCCAAATGTTTCATCAAAGTATTTTCACAAAGTGAATTAATTTTATCTAAATCTGTTGTATTCCAATTCATGCCTTAAAATTAGTTAAAAAATAGAAAAAGTAAAACATTTGCAGAATTAATAACAAATGAGGTATATTTACGCTTTAATATGAATCCTGAAAAAATATCCATTTCTTACTTTAAAACTCCTTTTGGAGAATTAATTTTGGGTTCTTATGAAGACAAACTTTGTTTGTGCGATTGGAGATTTCGTAAAATGCGAGATAATGTTGATAGCCGCATAAAAAAAGGTTTAAACACAGACTTCATTCAAAAAGAAACAAAAATTATCAAGGAAGCAAAGAAACAACTTTCAGAATATTTTGCTGGAAAAAGGCAAACTTTTGAACTTCAAATTTTACTTGTCGGAACTGATTTTCAAAAACAAGTTTGGGAAGAATTACTTCGCATTCCATTTGGAAAAACGAATTCTTATTTGTCTTTATCACGAAATTTAAACAATGAAAAAGCAATTCGTGCAGTTGCCTCCGCAAATGGCGCAAATGCACTTTCGATTATTGTTCCATGTCACAGAATTATTGGAAACACGGGCGAATTAATCGGTTACGCAGGAGGATTACCCGCAAAAAAGAAATTATTAGAACTCGAAAATCCAAGTTTTGATAATCAATTAAATTTATTTGATTAAAATTTTAATTACATGAAAAGAGATATTTTCCAAATGGCATTAGTCGTTAAAAATTATGATGAGGCAATCAATTTTTACCTAAATAAACTAAATTTTAATTTAATTGAATATAAAAAAATAAGTGAAACA
>CAMBRH010000108.1 GCA_945870115.1 Chitinophaga pinensis
GTTTTCAAAAGAAATAATTTTTGCTACTTCAATAAATTTTTCGTCCAAAGAATTTGCTCTAATTTTGATTTCATTTTTATTTTCAAAAAATACTTTTCCTAAAGAATCGCTTTGTTTTTCAAAAAGAAATTTGTTTTCAGAATCATGAACTTTCACAATACATTTTTCAAATGCTTGATTAGTGTATCCATTTATAAAAGTAAGCGATTGACAATTCAAAAATGAAATTGAACAAAAAACAATAAATAAAGTGAAAACACATTTCATAAAATCAAAGATAAACTATTTAGTAAACATCTAAATTTTCAATAACATAAGTTCCAAATAAAAATTCTATTCTCCTTTGTGCCAAAAACCTCAAATTCTCTGTAAACTGAGGCTCTCGAAGTTTGCGTTTAAATCAACCCCGCTCGTTTCAAAAGTGCCTCAGCATTTGGTTCTTGACCTCTAAAACGCTTGTATAAATCCATTGGGTCTTCAGTTCCACCTTTGCTTAAGACATTTTCTTGAAAAGATTTTGCTATTTCTTTATTGAAGATTCCGTTTTCTTGAAAGTGTGCAAAAGCATCTGCATCTAAAACTTCTGCCCATTTGTAACTGTAATATCCCGAAGAATAGCCTCCAGGGAAAATATGTGAAAAAGAAACGCTCATACAATTTTCGGCTACATCTGGAAATAATTTTGTGTTTTCGGTAGCTTTTAATTCATGTTCTTTCACCGATTTAATTTCTGAAGGATCGATAGAATGCCAAGCCATGTCAATTAAACCCAAACTAATTTGTCGAACAGTTGCCATTCCTTCCAAGAAAGTTGCAGATTCTTTGATTTTCTCCACAAATTCCATAGGAATCGTTTCTCCCGTTTCAAAATGTTTTGCAAAAAGCACTAAACAATCTTTTTCGTAACACCAATTTTCTAAAATCTGACTTGGAAGCTCAACAAAATCCCAGTAAACACTTGTACCGGAAAGACTTGGGTATTGCGTATTTGCTAACATTCCGTGTAAACCGTGACCAAATTCATGAAACAAAGTTGTAACTTCATTGAAAGTCAATAAGGAAGGTTTTGTCGCAGTTGGCTTTGTGAAATTGCACACATTCGAAATGTGCGGACGTTCATTTATTCCATTTTCAATGTATTGATTTTTGAAAGATGTCATCCAAGCACCATTTCTTTTTCCTTCACGTGGATGAAAATCAGCGTAAAACAAAGAAACAAACTCATTTTTTTCGTTGTAAACTTCGTAGGTTTTTACATCTTCGTGGTATTTTTCAATCGTGTCAACTTGTTTGAAATCCAAGCCATACAATTTTTTTGCAACCGTAAAAACGCCATCAATTACTTTTTCAAGTTGAAAATATGGTTTTAATTTTTCATCGTCTAAATTAAATAATTTGTTTTTTAATTTTTCAGAATAAAAAGCTGTGTCCCATTTTTCTAAATGTTCAATTCCGTCTAATTCATTAGCGAATTTTGTTAAAGATTGAATTTCTTTTTCGGCAAAAGGTTTTGCCTTTACTAAAATATCATTCAAAAAATCCAATACTTTTGTTGGCGTTTTGGCCATTCTTTCTTCTAAAATAAAATCAGCATGCGTTTTATATCCCAATAAATTTGCACGGTCAAAACGTAATTTCGCTATGCGCAAAACAAGAGCTTCGTTGTTAAATTCATCATTTTTAAAACATTGTGAACCAGCAGCTAAAGCTAATTTTTTTCGCAATTCTCGGTTTTCAGCATATTTCATAAATGGAATATAACTTGGATAAGCCAAGGTAAAAATCCAGCCATCTTTTCCTTTTTGTTTGGCAACTTCTGCTGCTGCATCTTTCTCATCTTGAGGCAAACCTTTCAAATCTTCCTCCGAAGAAATGTGCATTTCATAAGCATTTGTTTCAGCCAAAACATGTTCGCTAAATTTCAATTGTACACTTGATAATTCTTTGTCAATTTCACGAATAATTTCTTTTTGTTCTGGAGATAAATTCGCTCCGTTACGGGAAAAACTTTTGTACTTTTTATCCAATAATGTTTTTTGTTCAGCGTTTAAGTTCAAAGAATCACGTTTATTGTAAACTGTTTTTATTCTTTCAAATAAAGCTGCATTTAAAGTTATATCGTTGCTAAATTCTGTCAATAAAGGCGATATTTCTTGCGCAATTTCTTGCATTTCCTTGTTCGTTTCAGCAGAATTTAAATTAAAAAACACGGAAGAAACACGATCCAATTGTTTACCACAAAACTCCAAAGCTTCAACAGTATTTTCAAAACTTGCTTCTTCCGAATTTGTGCTAATTGCGTCAATTTCAGCTTTTGTTTCTGTTATTAAAACCTGAAAAGCAGGAAGAAAATGTTCATTTTTTATAGTAGAAAACGGTGCAGTATCAAAAGGAATTAAAAGAGGATTTTTCATATTTTAAATTATTTTGCCCTAAAAGTATAAATAATTGTTTGCTTTCACTCTTTTTTTAAAATTATGCTCCTTTTTTTAACAGTTATTGTTTTTTGAGAATTTCATGGGACAATTTCACAGCTTTTAAATTTATAAATGAATGAAGAGTTACGAGTTTTAAAATTTTCTTAAATTTTTTATTACTTTTGTTTCATCAGATATTAAAACATTTCATACATAATTCATGGATTTAAGTCAAGCATTGATTGAAAAAAGAAAACAATCTCAATTAGGTGGAGGTCAAGCTCGTATTGATAAACAGCATAAAGGTGGAAAATTAACAGCTAGAGAAAGAATTTTATTGCTTTTGGATGAAAATTCCTTTCAAGAAATGGGAATGTTTATTCAACACCGTTCAACATCTTTTGGTTTAGACAAACAAATAATTCCTGGTGATGGAGTTGTAACTGGTTACGGAACAATTCACGGTCGTGTAGTTTATGTTTTTTCTCAGGATTTTACTGTTTTGGGAGGTTCACTTTCTGAAACGCACGCAGAAAAAATCTGTAAAGTAATGGATTTAGCCATGAAAAATGGAGCTCCGTTGATTGGTTTAAATGATTCTGGTGGTGCTAGAATTCAAGAAGGTGTTGTTTCTTTGGCAGGTTATGCTGATATTTTTTATAGAAACACAAGAGCATCTGGCGTAATTCCTCAGATTTCTGTCATCATGGGACCTTGTGCTGGTGGTGCAGTTTATTCTCCAGCTTTAACAGATTTTATTTTTATGGTGGAAGACACTTCATATATG
Source organism: Chitinophaga pinensis (assembly GCA_945870115.1). Classification (GTDB taxonomy): domain Bacteria; phylum Bacteroidota; class Bacteroidia; order Flavobacteriales_D; family Crocinitomicaceae; genus M2408. The sequence goes on from CAMBRH010000108.1 coordinate 3,205, forward strand.
TTTGTTACAGGACCAAGTGTTGTAAAAACAGTTACGCATGAAGAAGTAAGTTCTGAAGATTTAGGTGGCGCAAAAACACATGCTGAAAAATCGGGAGTAAATCATTTTACGGCTTCAAACGACGTTGAATGTTTGAAAAAAGTGCGTGATTTCATGACTTTTATGCCACAAAATTATGGAGAATTAGCTCCAACTACAAAATTTGATTTCACAGCTTCTAAAACCGAAGCAATTAAACATATTTTACCAGCAAATTCAACTTTACCTTACGATATCCGCAATGTAGTTGATTGTGTGATTGACGATAATTCTTTCCGTGAAGTTCAAGAAGATTTTGCGAAAAACATTGTTGTTGGTTTTGGACGTTTAGAAGGCAGAACGATTGGAATTATTGCCAATCAGCCAAACGCTATGGCAGGAGTTTTAGACATTGATTCTTCCAGAAAAGGTGGAAGATTTGTACGTTTTTGTGATGCTTTCAACATTCCCTTGTTGGTTTTTGAAGATGTACCAGGATTTTTACCGGGAACTGACCAAGAATGGCGAGGAATTATTACTCATGGTGCGAAATTATTGTATGCATTTTCGGAAGCAACAGTTCCAAGAATTACCGTTATTACACGTAAAGCGTATGGTGGTGCATTTGATGTAATGAATTCTAAAAACATTGGAGCTGATTTAAATTTTGCTTGGCCAACTGCAGAAATTGCGGTTATGGGAGCAAAAGGTGCAGCAGAAATTATCTTCAAAAAAGAAATTTCAGAAGCAGCCGATTCAGAAGCAAAATGGAAAGAAAAAGAAGCAGAATATGCAGAAATGTTTGCAAATCCATACAAAGCAGCAGAAAGAGGTTTTGTTGATGATGTTATTTTACCTGAAGAAACGAGAGCGAAATTAATTGCAGCTTTCAAATCACTGGAAAATAAAGCGGAGGCTTTGCCAAAGAAAAAACACGGGAATATTCCCTTGTAATTGATTTATATAAATCATTAATTATCTAAAACTTATGAAAAACGCACAATTCCCTTTAAACCTGACATTTAAAATTGGTACTTTGTCCAATGATTTTATTGTTAGCGATGTTAACGAACAAACGATTGCTTATGTGCGACAAAAAATGTTCAAACTTGTTGATGATATCAGTGTTTTTTCAAACGATTCAAAGTCTCAATTAGATTATAGAATTAAGGCCAATAAATGGATTGATTTTTCAGCTTCTTATATTTTTACAGATAATTTAGATTATGAATTTGGTCGAGTTGCAAGAAAAGGAATGGCTTCTCTTTGGAAAGCTAAATACTTGGTTTACGACAAAGAATCACAAAATGATTTCACGATTCAAGAAGAAAATCCTTGGGCAAAAGTTTTTGATACTCTTTTAGGAGAAGTTCCAGTTTTAGGAATGTTGACAGGATATTTATTTCATCCGAAATACAAAGTTTCTAGAGCTGATGGTACAATTGTTGTTCGAATTACAAAAGAACCTTCCATGTTTGGTAGAAAATTTAAAGTGGAAAAATTAGCTGAAATCACTGAAAATGAACAAGAAAGAATCTTATTGAGTTTGATGATGATGATAATTTTAGAAAGAAGAAGAGGTTAATTTTTAAAACTAAATTAATTTCATTTTTTTTACCAGTTATTTTTTCCTACCTTTATTGAAAACTTCTTTCTTTATGAAATTTCTTTTTCTTTCTTTATTTGTAGTTTTTTGCTCGTATTATATTAATTCTCAGGTTTATATAAACGAAGCTTCGAACGCAAATGCCACAACTTTGTTTGATTTTCAAGGCGATGACCCAGATTGGATTGAAATTTATAATGCTTCTACTGAAAGTATTAGTTTAAAAAATTACGCTTTATCTGATAAATTTTCTGAACCTCAAAAATGGATTTTTCCAGATGTTAATTTAGCAGCAAATAGCTTTATGACTATTTTTGCTTCAGGTAAAAATTATTTTGATTTAATTAATCATTATGAAACAGCTGTTTATCCGACCAATAATTGGAAATATTTAATTCCCGATGTAAATACTGCTTCAACTTGGAAAAACCCAGACTTTAATGATAATTCGTGGTTAAATGCTCCTTTGGGAATTGGTTATGGAGACGGTGATGATGCAACAAATATTGGTCCATTTGCATATTCAGCTTACGTAAGAACAAGTTTTAACATTGCCGATACTTCAAAAATTCTAAAGACAATTCTTGATTTAGATTTTGATGATGGTTTTGTTGCTTACCTCAATGGAATTGAAATTGCTCGTTCAGGTTTGACTGGTAATCCGCCAAATTGGGATGAACTTTCAGCAGATCATGAAGCCTTGATTTATCAAAGTTTGTATCCTGAAAAATACATTTTGGATGAGGTTTTGTTTCAATCAGCTTTAAAAAATGGAACAAATGTTTTGGCAATTGAAGTACATAATGCGAGTTTTACTTCATCTGATTTATCTTTGATTCCATATTTGTCCTTTGGTTTTGCTGATGCAACAACTTATTACGGTGGAGATGTCCACGAATGGTTTAATGTCCAAAATAACAATGTTTTTCATACAAATTTTACCATTAAAGGTGAGGGTGAGAGCATTTATTTGAGTGATACTTTAGGTCAAATAATTGATTCGATGTATGTTCCAGATTTAGATGCGGATATGTCTTTTGGAAGACAAAATGATGGTGGAAACTCTAGTTTTATTTTCCCAATTCCAAGTCCGGGTCAAAGTAATAATGTTTCACAAGCTTATATTGGAAAGGAATTAGATCCAACAATTTTATTTAATGGAGGTTTTTATACGGAGGAAATTACCGTAAAAGTTACGAATAATTCCATTTCAAATGGTGAATTACGCTTTACTTTAAATGGTCAAAATCCAACTATAAATTCTGATATTTTTCCTGATTCGATTCTCTTGAATGCCAATTCTGTTTTAAAAGTAATTTGTTTTCCAACACAAACGACTTATTTACAAAGCAATACAGTTACTGAATCTTATTTTTTCTTAGAAGATTTTACTTTACCTGTGCTTTCAATTTCCACTGATGATGTAAATTTATATGGTCCAACAGGAATTTTTGATAACAATCAAACCGATTGGAAGAAACCTTGTTTTGTCGAATATTTTGATGCAGATGGTTTAAAGAAATTTGACACGCGTGCTTCGATAAAACCAGACGGTGGGGCAGGAGGGAGCCGAACAAATCCGCAACATAGCGTTACAATCGAACCGTCAAATGACGTTTATGGAGAAGGTAAACCGATTCTTTATCCATTAATTCCAGAAAAAAGTTTCATCAATGAATACCATTCTTTTTATTTGAGAAATGGAAGTAATTTATGGAATCAATATCCTCAAAAAGATGCTACAATCATGCGAATTATGTCTGAATCTAATGTTGGTTCACAAGCTTATTCTCCTGTTGTCGTTTATTTGAATGGTGAATATTTTGGCGTTTATGAATTAAGGGAAAAAACCAAGGCAGAATATTTTGAAGGAAATTATGGAAATGATCCTGATAGTTTGGATTTATTATCTGTCAGCTATTTTTATGCTCCAAGTGTTTTGAGAATTTCTCAAGGTTCTGATACAGGTTTTTATAACATGCGTGATTTTGTAACTTCTTATCCACCAGCGAACTCAGATTATTTTGATAAATGTCACGAAAAAATTGATTTATACAGTTTTGCAGATTACATTTCAGCAGAAAATTGGTTTGCAAATTTCGATTGGATTTACAATAATATGAAAGTTTATCGTACAAGAACCAAAGGAAACAGGTGGCGATTTAACCTCCAAGATATGGAAATTGGACTTGGTATTTGGGGGAATTTCGATTCAAATTTATTCGATTATCTTCGAACACAAAACTTACCAAATCCTTATACGGAGATTTTCAATGGCTTGATGGCAAATAACGATTTTCACGATTATTTCATAAATCGTTATGCGGATTTAATGAATACAACTTTCCAAGAGGATTATTACAAGCCAATTACAAAAAGTATGTATAACGAATTATTGCCAGAAATGCCTCGTCAGTTTGAACGTTGGACTGGCGATGTTGCTGGTGGAATGGCAACTTTTGAGAATAATTTAATTTGGTTGTTATATCAATTTAACAATAGAAATGGCTATGTGAGAGATCAAATTGTTGCCGAATATAATCTTACAAAAAAAGTTGATGTAACTTTAGATGTTTTACCAAAAGGCGCTGGATATATCAAAATATCAACTGTTATTCCTAAAACTTTACCTTGGACAGGAGTTTATTTTGACGGAGTTCCTGTTGAAATTACTGCCGTTCCAAATGCAGGATATGAGTTTATTTCATGGCAAGCGAATAATGAAATTCCAAGTGATGAATTGCTAGATGCGGGAATAAAATTAAACATCAATTCAAATGATACATTTGTTGCTTTATTTCAAGGTGATTCAAGCGCCTTAAATTTGACAATTTCTGAAATTAATTACAATTCTGATGCTTCCATAAATGGTGGAAATTGGATTGAATTACACAATTACGGATCAACAGATTTAGCAATCGGCGAATGGAAATTGAAATCTAAAATTTTCTATGAAAATTATGTTTTTCCTATAAATACAAAAATTCCTGCAAATGGATATTTAGTTGTTTGTGAAGACACGAATTTATTCAAACAAGTTAATCCAACAATTACTAATTTTATTGGTTCAACAAGTTTTGGCTTCAGTAATTCTTCAGATTCAATTCAACTGTATAATCAGTATAAAGAATTAAAAATAGTTGCAGTTTACCAAGATTCTTTACCTTTTCCAGAATGTGCTGACGGTTGGGGTAGAACTTTGGAGCATAAGTCTGATTCTTTATCTTTGCTTTTGGGAGAAAGTTGGTTTTGTGGTTGTATAAATGGTTCACCGGGGAAAGCTTATTCAGCTTGCGAAGAGAAAGTTTATTTTTCAGAAATTAATTACAACAGTACAAATACTCCATATTATGCCGGAGATTGGGTAGAAATCAAGAATAATTCTAATTCAGATTTGTCCTTAAATGGTTTTATTTTCAAAGATGCAAAAAATGGAAATAGTTTCACTTTGCCAAATGTTACAATTCCTGCAAACGGATATTGGGTTTTGACTGGTGATGATGCAGCGTTTTTAAAACAACATCCAACAGTTGTAAATAAATCAGGCTTTTTTGACTTTGGTTTGGCGTCAAATTCTGAAGCTTTGCGTTTGTATGATGCAAATGGAATTTTAGCGACTTCCTTAATTTATAAAAATTCAAATCCATGGACAAGTTTGCCTTCAACGTCTAATTATACTCTAGAATACAATGATTCAAACACTTACAGAGATCCTTTTGAAGCAAGTTCTTGGTTTGCTGGTTGTTTGGGTGGTTCACCTGGAAAAGCCTTTTCACCTTGTTTGTTTTTAGATAAAGATGAAAACTTGGCACTTTATCCAAATCCAACAACCGGAAATTTATGGATAGTTTTTGATAACAGCGATTCAGATTCTGATGAGTTCATAATTTCCATTTTCGATCTTGAAGGAAGAATTATTTCAACAGAAAAAATCGTTTCAAACGAAGCAATTTATGGAAAAGAATTTGATTTAAGCTATTTAGCAAACGGAATGTATTTTGTTAGAATCCAAAAAGGAAATGAAAAAATCCAGAAAGCTTTTGTGAAGGATTAATGTGAGTTTTTTTATGGAAAAACAAGAAGGTATTAATTTAATTTTACGTCGGTTTTACTTTTTAAATTCTTACTTTTCCACTTTACGAACTTTGCGTTTTCCTTCGCCCCTTTGCGTTTAAATTTAACGTCTAAAATTCGCCTTCTCCTTAATGGTATAAGAAAGTAAAAACTCCAACGATCCGCCTTTATGAACTCTTCTCAATTGGGAGATTGTTACATCATAAGAAATTCCCAATTTTAAATTACTGAAATCGATGTAAATTTTTGGAATAATGGCATCTTTCCAGCGGGTATAAAGCCCAAAACCAAAGAATGCATCTTGGTAAAATCCTGTAATTTTTGTACCACTTTGCAATTTATTTTTTAAGGTTCCACCAAAAATTGTTTCGTGATGAGGTCCTTGAAAAAATTGAGCAACACTTAATGAATAACCCCAATTTGAATTTGGAATATCTGTCGTGTAGGAACTATGAAATACAAATTTACGGTACAATTTATTGTTTAAGATAGAAGTATATTCTAAAGAAGGTTTGTTAGCATGGTAAACTGATGCTCCTAAAAGAAAGATTTTTTCATCCGTTCTTCTAAAATTTGTAGAAGCTCCATTGTATTGATATAAAAGTCCTGCTGAAGCATCAAAATACCTGAAATTTGTTAAACTTGTTGGTTCACCGCTTCCTATTAAAGGATCAAAAGAAGTTCCATTCCATTGATTTTCAAAACTTACGCGAGTTAAATCACTTTTTCGTGATGTAAATCCAGTTTGAATACCGGCAGATAATTGATGTCCACTTGAATTGATGGGTAAAATTCCACTCAATGAAACGGATGCGGCTTGCACACCAAATTTTGAATCTCCACCAATGTCATTGTATAAAAATCCACCAATTCCAAAATGAGCAACATCACCATTTCTTGGTTTCAAAAAATTGGCATCAGCAGAAAAGGAACTAGTCATAAATTGCGTGTTTGCACCCAACCATTGATTGCGTTGATTGACTTGAAAACGAGCTTTTCCATTGAAAACTCCAGTTGCCGCAGGATTTAATAATAAGGGAGCTTCTGAAATTTGTGAAAAATGAAAATCTTGTGCAGACAAATTAGTTGTAAGCAAACAAATTGTTAAAATCAAAATGATTTTTGCACCAGATTTTATTTGATAAATCATTTTTTACGAATTAAAGTAATGTTTCCAGATTTCAATTCTTGTGGTGATTCTTTGAAATTGATTTCCAACATATAAGCATAAACTCCTTCGTTTAATTTTTTACCATTTGAAGTTCCATCCCAAGCTAAACTCGCATCACTTGAACTAAAAAGTAAGTTTCCCCAACGGTCAAAGATTTTTAAGGTAAATGAAGAAACATCGCTTCCAATAATTGGTCTAATATAATCGTTTACTAAATCGCCATCTGGAGAAAAAGCAGTTGGAATATTTACTCCACTTTCACCATTTGGTTTTGGTATGCAATCAATTGTTGTTTGATTCGGACTACATTCATCCAAAGGATTTGAATTATTTGCAACTTCGACACCATCTGAAATAAAATCACCGTCGGTATCTGAATTAGTTGGATTTGTTCCGA
>CAMBRH010000109.1 GCA_945870115.1 Chitinophaga pinensis
ACAATGGAAAGAGTAAAAGCACTTTACGAAGCTGGAGTTGATGCAATTGTAATCGATACTGCTCATGGACATTCTTTAGGAGTTGCAGAAAAATTGAGAGAAGTAAAAGCACTTTATCCAAAATTAGAGGTAATTGTTGGAAACATAGCAACAGCTGAAGCTGCATTATTTTTAGTTGAAGCTGGAGCTGATGCTGTAAAAGTTGGAATTGGACCAGGTTCTATTTGTACAACGAGAATTATTGCTGGAGTTGGAGTTCCACAATTAACTGCCATAAATGATGTTGCTCAAGCTTTAGAAGGTACTGGAGTTCCAGTTATTGCTGATGGAGGAATTCGTTATACGGGTGATATTGTAAAAGCTTTAGCTGCTGGCGCTGATACAGTTATGATTGGTTCCATGTTCGCAGGAGTGGAAGAATCTCCAGGTGATACAATCATTTACGAAGGAAGAAAATTCAAATCTTACCGAGGAATGGGTTCACTTGAAGCAATGCAAAAAGGATCCAAAGACAGGTATTTTCAAGATGCAGAAGACGATGTTAAAAAACTTGTTCCGGAAGGAATTTCAGGAAGAGTTCCTTATAAAGGAAATTTAATGGAAGTTGTTTATCAAATAATTGGTGGTTTAAGAGCTGGAATGGGATATTGCGGTGCAGCAAATATTCAAGCCTTGAAAGGAGCAAAATTTGTTAGAATTACAAATGCAGGAATGAGAGAATCACACCCGCATGATGTTACAATTACAAGAGAAGCACCGAATTATAGTCATAAGTAGGAAAAAGCTAAAGCTGAAAAAGTTTGTTTTTTAGTTGATGATAAATTTGATGATGAAGATAGTAGAAGATTGACTTTAGGTATTGAAAAAATTATAAATTTAAAGTTTCCACAATGTTTCCATTTAAAACAGATGAAATTTTGATAAAAACGAATATCAAAGATGTTAATATTCAAAAAATTGTAAAAAAATTTGTTGTTGAAGAAAGCCTTTTTACGTTAAAATCAAGCTTAACTTTATATGGTAAAATTAACCAAAGAAATGCAGTTTATACATTAGGCAGCAATCCTCAAAAGAATTCATTTATACCAGTAGTTGTTCTAAAATGGAAATCTGAAAGCGATTTTACAAATTTAACATGTTTCTTTCGACTTGATTTTAGAATAATTGCAGCAATTTTATTCATGATATTTTCTAGTTTTATTATTTCAATCCAAACTAATAATATCATGCCTTCGATCATTATCTTAATTCTCTTATTTATTTTTTTACATATTTTTCATTCTTTCTATTTAAAAAGTAAAAAATTGATCATTGATAAAAATAATGAAATTCTAAATGAAATTTATCAGCAACAATAGATTTCCCTATCAATTTCCATCTCTACTTGGCTTAATTTTAAGAATAAATGTTCAAAGCTTTGAAAAGCTTAATTTCTTCCACAAATCAAATCTACGTGCAACAAAAAATCTCTAAAAATTGTAAAATTTTGATTTATCTAAAATAATGTTTATTTTTGGGATGAATTTTAAATATAAAACCACAAAATGAAGTCTATATTTGTTACAATTGCCAGCGTATTTTTAGCTGGACTTATGTTTGCTCAAGAAAACCAATCCGTAATGGAAGTTGGAGGAAAACAAATTTCGAAAGCTGAATTTTTACAGATTTATTTAAAAAATAATCCAGATCCAAAATACGATAAAGCGTCTTTAGATGAATACATGGAATTGTTTAAAAAATTCAAACTGAAAGTTGCTGAGGCTGAACTTTTGGGTTATGACACTATTCCAAAATTAAAAAGAGAATTAGAAGGTTATCGAAAATCTTTAGCAGCTCCATATCTTGTTGATAACGAGAAAAATGAAGAGATGATAAAAATTGCTTATGAACGTCTAAAAAAGGAAATTAGAGCTTCTCACATCTTAATTCGTTTGGAAGAAAACGCTTCTTCAGCAGATACTTTAATTGCTTACAATAAAGTTTTAGCACTTAAAAAAAGAATAGAAAATGGAGAAGATTTTAAATCCGTTGCAATTGGAGCAGGTGGTTCAGATGATCCATCAGTAGCGCAAAATGGCGGCGATTTAGGATATTTTACAGCTTTTCAAATGGTGTTTCCTTTTGAAGAGGCTGCTTACAATACACCAGTTGGAAAAGTTTCAAATCCTGTTAGAACACGTTTCGGATACCATATCTTGAAAGTAGTTGGAGAAAGACCAGCAAGAGGAACAATGACTGCAGCTCATATCATGATTGCAATTTCTAAAGAAGATACACCTGAACAATTAGAAGATGCTAGAAAAAAAGCACAAGAAATTTATGACAAAATTAAAAAAGGTGATGATTTTGAAAAATTAGTTTCAAGTTTTTCTGATGATTTTAATTCAAACGAAAAAGGTGGGGTTCTGCCTCCATTTGGTTCTGGAACAACAACAAGAATGCTTCCTGAGTTTGAAGAAACAGCATTTGCTTTAAAAAATGATGGAGATTATTCAGAACCAGTAAAAACACAATACGGATATCACATCATAAAAAGAATTAGCTGGAAAGATATTGCATCTTATGAAGCTATGAAAAAAGACCTTCAAAACAAAGTTAAACGTGATGATCGTTCTAAAAAAACACAAGATTATTATGTAATCAAATTGAAAAAAGAATACAACTATGCAAACAAAACCAAAAAAACCTTAAAACCTTTTTATGCAGCAATTGATTCAACATATTTTATGGGAACTTGGAAAGCTGAAAAAATTAAGAGTGATAAAGCTTTGTTTGTAATGAATGGAATTAATTTTACGCAGAAAAACTTTGCTCAATATTTGGAAAAGAATTACGCATCAGTTTCTAAAACAAATTCTAAAGATTTAATTAATGTGCAATACGCAAATTGGGAAAAAGCAGAAATTCTAGCCTACGAAGAGGCGAACTTAGAGAAGAAACACCCTGATTTCAAAGCTTTGATGCAAGAATATCACGATGGAATTTTATTGTATGAAGTCATGACTGATAAAGTTTGGAACAAAGCAAGTAAAGATACTGCTGGTTTAAAAATCTTTTACAACAATAACGGTAACAAGTACCAATGGAAAGGTAGAGCGAACGCTGTTGTTTATGAATGCTTAAATAGAGATATTGCAAATAATGTTGAAGCAATGTTGAAAAACGATACGATTACTTCAAAAGAAATTTTGGATAAAATCAATGCAAAATCAGAATTAAATTTACGTGTCAGAAATAACAAATTTGAGATCAGCGAAACCCCCTATTTAAAAGATAAAGAATTAAAAAAAGGAGTTAATAAGGCTTATGAATTTGAAGGGAAGTTTTATGTTCTTAAAATTGAAGAATTAATTCCATCTGGTAATAAATCTTTTGATGAGGCAAAAGGAGCAATTACAGCTGATTATCAAAATTATTTAGAGAAAATATGGTTGGATGAATTGAGCAAGAAACATCCAATAATTGTAAATGAGGCTGTTCTTTATTCTTTAGGACAAAAATAAAATACTTCAAAGTTACATTCTTTATACGAGTTTAAATTTCCAAAAGTGCTTTAGTCAAACTTAAGCACTTTTGTTAATTTTTGCAAAACTTACATAGTATTTATAAATAGATTGATTATTTTTAATCAACTTTACACAAATGTTTAAAAGTGAGATTTTAAGATCAATCATTTAAAGTAAAAACAAATTAATGAAATTAAGTTTTTTAGTATTTTCAATTATTATTTCAGTTTCTTCTTTGTGCCAAGAAAAATCTAAAAACGTTATTGACAAAATAGTTGCACAAATTGGCGATAATGTCATTTTTAAGTCCGATATTGAAAGTCAGAAATTACAAGCATTGGAATCTGGATTGGAAGTAACAACTCAATCTGATTGTGCTATTTTAGAGCAACTAATGTTTCAAAATTTATTGCTAAACCAAGCGGAAATTGACAGTTTAGTTGTTACTGATGCTCAAGTCGATGCAGAAATGGAAAATCGAATCCGTGTGATTGAAAATCAAATTGGAGGAAGAGAAAAAATGGAGGCTTTTTATGGAAAATCAATCATTGATATCAAAAATGAATTTCGACCATTAATCAAAAAGCGTTTACTTTCTGAAGATATGGAAAGAACAATTACGGGAACAATTGCCACTACTCCAAAAGAAATTGAACATTTTTTTGCAACTATTCCAAAAGACAGTATTCCGTTGATAAGTTCAAAATTGAGCTTCCAACAAATCGTTCTTTTTCCAGAAATTACGAAAGCAGACAAAGACTTGGCTTGGAAGAAATTAGAAGACATTCGAAATGACATTTTAAAAGGAAAAAGTTTTGAAACTCAGGCAAGAATTCATTCTCAAGATCCTGGAAGTGCTCAAGTTGGAGGTAAATTAGAAGGTTCAAGAGGGATGATGGTTCCACAATTTGAAGCTACAGTTTTTAGTTTAAAAGAAACAGAAATTAGTCAAGTTTTTGAAACAGATTATGGATACCATATCATTCAATTAATCGAAAGAAAAGGCGATGATTATGTTTGTCGTCATATTTTAATAACTCCAGAATTTAATCGCGAAAGTTTAGCTTTAGCTAGCGAAAAAATTGAAGAGGCATATAAAGCTTTAAAAGAAAATACAATTACTTGGGATAATGCTGTAGTAAAATACTCTAATGATTTTAATACAAAACAAAATAAAGGTATAATTACAAATCCAATAACAGGAGAGCAAACTTGGAGTATGGAAGATTTGAATCAGGTAGATCAACAAATTTATCTATTGACTGACGCATTAGGCAAAGGAGATATTTCAAAACCTTCCTTTTATTTTGATTTTACGGAGCGAAAACAAGGAATTCGAATTGTACGTTTAATGAGCAGAACTGAGCCACATTTTGCCAATTTAAATGATGACTATTCTTTGATTCAGAGAGCAGCAGAAAATAGAAAAAAAGAAGTAACATTAAACAAGTGGGTTGAATCAAAAGTAAGTAATGCTTACATTAGAATTGACAAAGAATTCACCTGTACTTTTAAAAATAATTGGGTCACCACACCATAATTTGAGCTTAAATTTTAGAAAATATGTCAGATGTTGAAGCTGTAAATCAATTAGTAAAAGATTACAAAGCGTTAAAAAACGAAATTCACCAAGTTATAGTTGGACAAGAAGAAGTTGTAGACCAAGTCTTGATTTCAATCTTTTCGAGAGGACATGCACTTCTAGTTGGAGTTCCTGGATTAGCGAAAACCTTACTTGTAAATACAATTGCACAAACTTTGGGTTTGAGTTTTAATCGAATTCAGTTTACACCAGATTTAATGCCTTCAGATATTATCGGTTCAGAAATATTAGATGAGTCACGACAATTCAAATTCATAAAAGGACCATTATTTAATAATATTGTCCTTGCTGATGAGATAAATAGAACTCCACCAAAAACACAATCTGCTTTGTTAGAAGCAATGCAAGAAAAATGTGTCACTACCGCTGGACAGACATATAAATTGCCTGCGCCATTTTTTGTTTTAGCAACTCAAAATCCAATTGAGCAGGAAGGAACTTATCCTTTACCAGAAGCACAATTGGATCGTTTTATGTTTAATATTTGGTTAGACTATCCTTTATATGACGAAGAATTAGCGATTGTAAAGGCGACAACTACAGATAGAGAAATTAAATTAAATCAGATTGTTTCTGGTGAACAAATAATTAAATATCAAGAATTGATTCGTAAAATTCCTGTTGCAGACAATGTTTTGGAATATGCTGTCAAATTGGTTGCAAAAACCAGAAGTACGTCCGAATTTGCGCCTCAAATTACAAAAGATTTTGTGAGTTGGGGAGCAGGTCCAAGAGCTTCACAATATTTGGTAATTGGAGCAAAATGCCATGCAGCAATAAACGGAAGATTTTCTCCAGATATTGACGATGTGAAAGCAGTTGCAAAACCAATTTTAAGACACAGAATTGTTAGAAATTACCGTGCAGAGGCTGAAGGCTATTCTATGGATCGAATCATTGAAGAGTTAATGAAATAAATTTTTTAATTAATTTACCTAACTTTCTTTTATTTATCTAAAGTTTAACTATCTTTGCAGTCGGAAATTTAGTTTGGTATAAAATCCAAAATTCATTTTCTTTTTGAGATAAACTAAGACTACTCATTATCGAAAGCTTAGCTTTCTATGGTCCTATAGCTCATTCGGTTAGAGCAACTGACTCATAATCAGTAGGTGCTTGGTTCGATTCCAAGTGGGACCACAACTTCACTTCTAATGAAGTTCAAAACGGCACAAATCATGCGACTTGTGTCGTTTTTTCTTTAAACACATTTTTTAATAAATCATATTTTATCACGCTCATCATGTTTTGCATGGTGAGATATCTAACAAAAAAATGTTTTCTGAAGATATTGAAGAAAGTAGAAAAAACCTTATTGAATTTAATAAAAATGAGTTTCGTTGTGCAGTGGATTTATGTTTTTGAAACGAGTAAAACTGCAAAGACTTTTTCATTAATGAAATCGTTTAATTCTTCCCCAGTCTTAAACTGTTTCAGGGAAGAACTACTTAATATATCTTCCTTTTTCATATTGAGTGTGTTAAAATTACTAAAAAGTTATTTCCGAAAAATTTTTTGATCTTTTTGGAGTAGTTCAAAAATTTTACAGAATAACCTTTTAGCGTTACACACTTTATGAGATACTACCTTTGAATTCTTATCAAAACAATTGATTTTATCAACCACCACAGTACATAAATGAATAAACGTAAGGATTAGCGTCTTTGTTCTTCAATAAATTTGATTTTCCAGTTTTTTGATCAAATAATTTTGTACTTATTTTTATTTTAATCAAACGAATTTTCAAAAAAGATAATCTAATTTCATTTTCACCTTCTTGAAAAATAGTTATACTACTAGTAAGCGGGTCAAATAATGAATATTCAAGTTGCTCACAATCTGAAAAATTACATTCATGCAAAAGAGTTGTGAGATAACTTTTATTTAAAAATATTAATTTTGGTATGTTTTTAAACTTTTTAGTAAATTTTTTATTGCTTTTATATGTAGTTTTTATTTTTTTTAATTCCTTCTTTTCTACAAAATATATTTCATGATTTACTAAATCAAAAATAAAGCATCCTTCAAAATTAATAGTATCAACAATTTCAAACTCATCACAAAAATTATTTTTACGTCCATTTATTTCATTTTGTGAATTCAAATTGAAACAAAAAACCAGATAAATTAGACAGATTGTAATTTTCATTTTTGTTCAAATAAAATTATTTTTTCACTAAAAATTCCATTATTTTGATAAACATATTTCTCCTTTAGAATAACTTCATCATTGTCAAGGTTTGGCATGGCAAGCTTTTTTAGTTTAAATTGCCAAACTTCAATTACTAGCGGATTTTTTGCATGAGAATAAATGAGTTCCTTAATCAAAAGTGGAGTTTCACATTCTTTGCAACGAACTTCAAATATTTTAAAATCAATTAAACTATTTTCAGGATTAAAACTTAACAAAATTGATGTAAAAATCTTTCTATCTCTTTGTTTTAAAAACAAAAGTTTATTTTTATTTTGAATAAAGAAGTCTTTACCAAAAATAATTGAAGAATCAATATTAAAGTATTGATTAACATTTTTGAAAAACTTTTTTATTAAATAATTTGGAATATCTTCATTTGTTTTAACAAGATTTTCAAAATATAAAAATGAATTTGTGTCAATTTCAACTTTGTTCAATTTATTTTTTTGCTCTATAGATATAGGAAGATTTTTTTTTGTTTCATTTTTACAAGAAAGTAAAACACATGAAAATATAATCATTAACCCAAAACAACTATTTTTTTTATTTCCCATAATCCAACAACAAATTTACAATATTATTTCTCATTAAAAATCTTCACTAATTCACTCAAAAAATCACAGCATAACAACTTCTTATCAAGCAATTTTAACTTAAAAATAGTTTTTATATTTGTCCACTTCTGATTAATTTAATGAATTAGATTAAAATTTTCAAATAATAAAAAGTCTTTTATCTTCCGTCTTTTAATCTTTAGTCTTTTTTGGAATGATATTTGAAACCACCTAATTCAAGAATAAAAACTATTAAAATGAACATCAATTTCAAAAGCATAATGCCAAAGCCTCTAGAATCTATTCAACATAGTTCGGAAAGTATTTGGGGAAGAGAAGTTTTACTTGAACAAGGAAAAAAAATCATGTTGAATGCTTCTTCTGGAAAAGGGAAATCGACTTTTACGAATACCATTTTCGGTTTGAGAAAAGATTACACTGGACAATTATTGTATGATAATCGCGACACAAAAACCTTTTCTCCAGAAGAATGGATTACAATACGCAAGGAAAAAATTTCAGTTGTTTTTCAAGATTTACAATTGTTCAATAACTTATCTGTGAAAGAAAATTTGCAGTTAAAAAACAATTTGTGTTCCGTTTATTCCGATTCAGAAATGAAATCTTTCCTTGAAATGTTGGAAATCGACAACAAATGGGAACAAAAATGTGGTTTACTTTCCATGGGACAGCAGCAAAGAGTTGCAATTGTTCGTTCACTTTGTCAACCTTTTGAATGGCTGGTTTTAGACGAACCATTTTCCCATTTAGACAAAGAAAATAGTCAACGAAGTTTGAAATTAATCAACGAAAGATGCAAGCAATTAAACGCAGGTTTTGTTTTGACAACTTTGGGTGACGACTACGATTTTTCTTACGATCACGAATTAATACTTTAAGCCATGTTAAGTAAATTATTATTCAAAAATCAGGATAAAAAACAATTAATCATCGCGATGATTGGTTCGTTTATGGGAATTACTTTTTTAATTACTTCCATTCATTATTTGATAAAAGTGAATGAATTTGGCGAAGGAGCAGATATTTTGGGGCCAAATACAATCATTGTTCAGAAGAAAGTTACGACTTCAAGTTCTCTAAATTTGGCTAAAACAGATTTTTCACTCCAAGAAATTGAATTGCTGAAAAAAGAAAAATTTATCATCGATGTGAAACCTGTAATCAGCAATAATTTTGACGTTTCTTTTGCTACAGCTGATCCTTTGGTGCCAAAATTTAGTTCCGACGTTTTTATTCAAACAGTTGATCCAGATTTCATGGATGTAAACACCACTGAATGGAATTGGAGCATCAAAGATACAATTGTACCCATGATTTTGCCACGAGATTTTTTGGTGATGTTAAATACATTTATGAGTGCTCAGGGAATTCCTCAAATTTCTGATGAATTAGCAAAAGACATCAAATTTAAGTTCAGAATTTCGAATGAAACTTCCGAAAAAGAATACATTTATTGTAAAATAATTGGCTTTACGAATGAAGTTGCATCGATTCTAGTTCCTGAAAGTTTTATGAAATATGGAAATGATAAATATGGCAATTTAACAGATCAAAAAATCACGCAATTAATGATTTCTGGAACAGAAAGCGAGTTTGGTTTAGTGGAAGAAATGTTGAAAGAAAGACATTTAGAATCCAAAAATTCGCAAATGGTTGTTGGAAGATTAAAAAGTATGGTTGGAACATTGATTTTAGTCGTATTGGGAATTTCAATCATAGCGGTTTTCGTTTCTGGCTTGGTTTTGATTCAATACGCACAATTGTTGATGAGCCGAAATTCTTATGAAGTGAGAACATTACTAAGAATGGGCTATTCACCAAAGAAAATCATCAATAAATTTTTCTTTTACTTCATCAAAATATTTGGTTGGATTAGTTTGATTGGCTTCGGAATGTTCTTCGTTTTCAAATACTTTTTAGATTCCATGTTTGAAGAAGGCGGACTTTACATTGGCACAGACATGACACTTTTTTCAATCTATGCTTTGCTGTTTGCTTATTTGATTTTCGGAATCGCAAGTTTCATGAATGCCAAAAAAGGAATTTATAAAGAGTTTTGATTTAAGAATAAATGTAAAATAGTAAGTTTATTTACAAATATGGTTATTATTGTAACATGAAACTTGTTCAAACACTTAATCTTTACTTAAAAAGCAAAACAGATTCGAAGGGCATTTTTAGATATTCTAGAGGGCCGCAATTCGGTAATATTGGATTTTTATTTACATTAGTTTTAATGTTTACTTTTATACTATTAATAAATCAGATTGTTTACGCTAATTTTTTAAGTGCTTCTGTTCTGCTTTTAATTAACCTCTTTTTATTAAGTCTAATTGGAAATGTTCAAGGTTTTGAAATTGATGTTAATTCGAATAAAATCAGAAATTACAAACAACTTTTAACATTTAGATATGGTGAATGGTCAAATTTAGATGATTTTAAATTATTGAATTACCCATTTACTTCCCGTAGTTTAACAAATAGTGGTTTTGAGGACATAAAATTTTCTAATACTTTGTTAAAACTCCCTTTTGGGTGTGCTTTTCTATTAAATTTAAAAAAGAACTCATTTATATAATTTGGCATATTTT
>CAMBRH010000110.1 GCA_945870115.1 Chitinophaga pinensis
ACGGAACAATCAGTTTTTTGATTGATAATGTGATTTTTTCACCAGCGTTTATTTATGAAAGACAAAACCAATTTCAGACATTTACACTTGGAATGAATATCATAAAAAAACCATTTTATGCAGGAATTTGGTTCAGAAATAGAAGTTATTTGCTACTTCCACAAAGATATGATTCGTTTATACTTTCTGTTGGTGCGCACATTCCTCACAAAAAACTGACAACTTACAGAATTGGCTATAGTTTTGACATGACAATTTCGCGTTTGAAGTCAGCTTCAATAGGAACTCACGAAATTAGTTTGATAATTGATTATGATAATAGGGTTTTATTTCAAAAAATGAAAAACAAAAAAAGCTTGAGAAATAAATACAAATGTCCAGAAGATTTTAAAGGATTTGATTGATAAGGGATTTTAAAATCTCTTTGATTTAAAAAATTATCATTACATTTGTTTTGATGAAAAATTTAATCATATTCGCTTTACTACTTATTCAAAAATACTCTTTTTCTCAATGTGTTGCAAATGCCGGTAGTGATGTTACTATTTGTAGTGGACAAATAACTGGTTTGATTGGCGGAGTAAGTGGTGATGGTTTTGGGACACCTGATTATAGTTGGTCTCCATCGACTGGATTAAGCGATCCAAATATTGCAAGTCCTACATGTTCCGTTTCAAATACAACAACATATACTCTAACCGTTACAAGAAATTTAGGATTAGGAACAACAACATGTACAGATGAAGTTACAGTAATAGTTAATCCAAGCCCAACTGCTAATTTCTCAATTTTAAATGATGGTGTTTGTGGAAATAATGCTATTAATTTCTCTAATACCTCAAATGGAACAGGTTTGTCTTATTCTTGGAATTTTGACGATGCAGGTTCTTCTTCAAATACTTCAACAGCATTAAATCCAAGTCATCTTTTTACTTCCTTTGGCAATAACACTGCAGAATATGATGTTCAGTTGAATGTAACTGATGTAAATAATTGCACTTCGTCCTACACTGAAACTGTCACAATTAAACAAATTCCTGATCCAGCAATTTATGATGACAATAATGCCTTGGTAAATTGCTCCGGTATTATTTTTAACCTTTCAATCGAAAATGCATCAACAACAGCAAGTTCAAATGGAAATTACTCATTAGATTGGGGAGATGGAAATACTGAACTTATAAATGGAAGTTGGGGTTTTAAAAATCACACTTTTTCAAGTTATGGATATTTTAATTTAGTGAACACAGTAACTGGTCAGAATGGTTGTATTTCTTCTGAAACCTTTAGTGTTTATAATGGAAGTAATCCAGCAGTAGGATTAGGAAATCCAGGTAGTACTACAAATTTATGTGTTCCTTACTCAATAACATTTCCAATAACTGGAGCAGGATCAAATCCTCCAGGTACAATATACACTATCACAACAAATACAAACAGTCCATCAGTAACTTTTACGCACCCACCTCCAGCTAGTTACACGCATATATTTACAAATTCTTCTTGTGGTGCAATTGGTGCAAATAATGCTAATTCATTTTATGCTAGAATAAAAGCTGAGAATCCATGTGGCTTTTCTGAATCAACAGTTGAGCCAATAACAACATCAATTAAGCCAATAGCAAACTTTAATATTACGCCTGATACCGTAATTTGTAAAAATACTAATGTTAATTTCACAAATAGCTCAATTAATGGTATCGTAGTTTCTACTTCTGGTAGTACAATTTCTTGCAGCAGTACTACAAAAAATCACTGGTTGATTTCACCAAATACAGGTTGGAATATTGTAAGTGGTTCATTAGGTAACCCATTGTCAAATGTGGCAACTAATTGGGGAACAACAGTACTTAATGTTAATTTCACCCAAGCGGGAACTTATTCAATTTCAATGATTGTTGGAAACAATTGTGGGAATGATACTTTAACAAAACAAATATGCGTTGAAGAACCACCTTCTCCAAATTTTACAATTAATCCCACTTCAGCTTGTATTCCTTTTAATGTGACTACGGACAATACAACTGACTTAACTGATATTTGTAAAATAAGCCACAATTGGGCCATAAGTTTGTCAAGTAATACTTGCTCTCTATCTGCAGGAACAACAAGTTTTATAAACGGAACAAGTGCTTCTAGTTTTGAACCACAATTAACTATTTCTTCACCAGGAGAATATGTTCTAATTTTAAGTGAGACCAATAAATGTGGAACTTTTACCCAATCTAAAACAATTACAGCTCAAGATAAACCAGTTGTTAATGTTTCAAGTTTAAATTCAATTTGTTTGGGACAAAGTGCAACTCCTTCAGCAAATGTTATTGATTGTTATGAGCCAAGTAATTCTTATGCATGGACCTTTGAAAATGGAACTCCTGCAACTTCTTCAAATTTAAATCCAGGTAGTATTACATTTAATACAAGTGGAAGTTTAAATGTAACTTTTTCAGCCACAAATAATTGTGGTACTGATTCAGAAACTACGCAAATTACAGTTAATAGTTTACCTCCTGAATTAAATCCAACAGTGAATGCACAAATTTGTGTTGGAGGTATTATTGAATTAGGATCTGATTTATTAAATAACATATCTTATAACTGGTCCGGACCAAATGGCTTTGTTTCCAATTTACAAAATCCAGTTTTATCAAATGTTACAACGGCAATTGCTGGTTCATATTCAGTTTTTGCAATTGCTGGTGTATGTCCTGGTCCAACTGAATCAATAAATGTTGTAGTAAATTCATTACCTGTGGTAAGTGCTCCAGTTGTTTCTGACATTTGTCTGAATGCTCCAAATATTACAATTGTTGGCTCTCCAGCAGGAGGAACTTGGTCTGGAACTGGAATTTCAGGTACAGGTGTTTTTAATCCAATTACAGCAGGAGTTGGTTCTCCTATTGTAACTTATTCATTTACAAATCCTGCAACAAATTGTACAAATACAGCACAAACAAGTGTAATTGTAAAACCACTTCCAACAGTAAATGCTGGTTTGGATGTTCAATTATGTAACCAGGCTATTCCATTTAATCTTTCAGGAACACCGACCAATGGCACCTGGAGTGGAGCAACAAATGTTACCGCTGCAGGAGTTTTTACACCAAACGGAATTGGAGATTTTAATCTAATTTATACGGTAACTGATGCTAATTCTTGCGTGAATAAAGACACCGTAAAAATAAGCGTCATAAATCCAACAACAGCAAATGCAGGAAGTAATGTTTCAATTTGTGTCGATGCTGTTAATATTCAACTAACTGGAACACCAGCTTCTGGGACATGGACAGGAAACGGAGTTACAGCAGGAGGAATTTTTGATCCAACTACAGATGGGACTTTTAATTTAACTTATTCAACTGGTTCAGGAACGTGTTTGAGTAATGATGTGATGGTAGTTACGGTAAATCCTATGCCAGTGGTTGCCGCCCCAATAGATTTTGATATTTGTTTAAATGCCCCGAGTACAACAATCGTTGGATCTCCAGTAGGTGGAACATGGTCTGGAACTGGAATTTCAAGTGCAGGTGTTTTTAATCCCTTAACTGCTTCGGTTGGCCAACATATTTTAACGTATTCATTTACAAATACAACGACTAATTGTTCAAATACTGATCAAATAACAATCACAGTAAAACCACTTCCAACTGTGAACGCTGGGTCTGATGTGCAATTGTGTAACCAAGCAATTCCATTTAATCTTTCAGGAACACCTGTTAATGGAACTTGGAATGGATCAACAAATGTCACCGCTGCTGGTGTTTTTACTCCAAATGGAATAGGTTCATTTAATCTAATTTATACTATTACTGGCACAAATTCTTGTGTCAATAAGGACACAATGCAAATAAGCGTCATAGATCCAACAACTGCCAATGCCGGAAGTAACATTACAATTTGTGTCGATGCTGCTAATATTCAACTAACTGGAACACCATCCTCTGGAACATGGACAGGAACTGGAGTTACAGTAGGAGGAATTTTTGATCCAACTACTGATGGGACTTTTAATTTAACGTATTCAACTGGATCAGGAACGTGTTTGAGTACCGATGTGATGACTGTTTTGGTAAATCCTTTACCGGTAATTTCAGTTCCAAATGATTTTTCAATTTGTTTGAATGGGGGAGACACGCCGCTCAGTGCAAGTCCAATAAATGGAATTTGGGTTGGTAATGGAATCATAAATGGAGTTTTTTCGCCTTTGGCAGCTGGACAAGGAACTCATGTTTTAAGCTATTCTTTTGAAGACCCTATTACTGGATGTCTCAATTCTGAAAGTGTTACAATTATTGTTTATTCTTTACCAACTGTTAACGCTGGAAATGATTTAACTTTATGTAATCAGCCAATTTCTGAAATTTTAATTCCAGTTACACCTTTAAATGGAACATGGTCTGGTTCAAACATTTCAAATGGAGCATTTACACCAAATGGCACTGGGACATTTAGCATTGTATATACTTTTACAGATGCTAATTCATGTACCAATAAAGATTCCATTCAAATCACTGTTGGAAATCCAGACGATCCAGATGCAGGAAATGACACAATTATTTGTATTGATGCACCAAATGTTCAATTAGATGGTTTTCCAATAAATGGGAATTGGAGTGGAACGGGGGTTAGCTCCACAGGTGTTTTTGACCCAACCTCCGCAGGTGTTTTTACATTAACATTTTCAACTGGTGGAGGAACTTGTTTAAGCTCAGATCAAATGACGGTTACTGTAAATTCATTACCAATTGTGACAGCCCAAGGAGATTTTTCAACATGCTTAAATAGTGAAAATGCCAATTTGAGTGCAACACCTCTTGGTGGCACATGGACTGGCACTGGAATTGTTTCAAATGGAGTTTTTTCGCCTTCAGCAGCAGAGCAAGGAACATATGTTTTAACCTACACTTATATTGACCCTATAACAAATTGTTCCAGTTTTGATGCAATATCCGCAACAGTTCATCCTATTCCAACTATAAATGCAGGTTCAGATATTTCGCTTTGTAATCAGCCAATCGCACAAAATTTGAATGCAATTTCTCCTTTAAATGGTTCTTGGTCTGGACAAAATGTTCTTTCAGGAGATTTCATACCAAATGGGGTTGGAACATTTATCGTATATTATTCATTTACAGATGGAAATTCTTGTACAAACTTGGATTCAATTTCAGTTAACGTCAATAATCCAATAGTTGCAAACGCAGGAAATGATACAATTATTTGTATTGATGCTCCAAATGTTGTTTTAGGAAGTGTTACAAATCCAGATAATTGGACTGGAACGGGTGTTTCTGCTTCAGGAAGTTTCGACCCAACAAGTGCGGGGGATTTTATTTTAACTTTAACTTTAGGAAGTGGTACATGTCTTAGCACTGATGATATAAAAATCACTGTTAATCCATTGCCGATTGTAAATGCACAAAATGATTTTTCAACCTGTTTAAATAGTGAAAACACCAATTTGACAGCAACACCACTTGGTGGATCTTGGGGAGGAGTTGGAATTGCTTCAAACGGAGTTTTTTCACCTTCAACAGCAGGAGAGGGAACACATGTTTTAACTTATACCTTTGTGGATCCTATTACAAATTGTACGAATTCTGACAATGTAACCATCCAGGTTTTTGCTTTACCTAATGTTGATGCAGGAGAAGATATTACGTTGTGTAATCAAACAATAGCTGAGGTTTTAGTGCCAATTGCACCATTAAATGGAATATGGACGGGGCAAAATGTTTCAAACGGAGCCTTTACGCCAAACGGAACAGGAAGTTTTACACTAAATTATACGTTTACAGATAATAATTCGTGTACAAATAAAGATTCAATTTTGGTAGTCGTAAATGATCCAATCATTGCGGATGCTGGAAGTGATACTATTGTTTGTATCGATGCTCCAAATATTATTTTAGCAAATGTACTTAATCCAGATAATTGGTCTGGAATTGGTGTAACCTCTGCAGGAGTTTTTGACCCAATAGCAGCAGGAAATTTTATTCTAACTTTAACTATTGGAAGTGGTACATGTTTAAGCACAGACAATATACTGGTAACTGTCAATGCGCTACCGATTGTTATTGCTCAACAAGATGTCGAAATTTGTTTAAACGCTGGAACGATCAATCTAACTGCTTCTCCCTTGAATGGAATATGGACTGGAAATGGAGTAAATGGAGCAGGAACTTTTGATCCACTTGTTGCTACTGCTGGAATTCATACCTTAAGGTACACTTTTATTGATCCACTAACAGCTTGTTCAAATTTTGATGAAATTCAAGTCGAAGTTTTTGCTTTACCTGTGATTGATGCGGGACAAGATTTTCAAGTCTGTAATCAGCCAATTGAAGTTGATTTAATTGCTTCACCTCTTGGAGGAACTTGGTCGGGAAATGGAGTTAGTGATCCGAATGGTGAGTATTTACCGTTTCAAACGGGTGACTTTGAACTTGTTTATTCGTTTAACGACTTGAATCAATGTAATAACAAAGATACAGTTATAGTTACGGTTGTTGAACCGCAATTAGCTAGTGCTGGGGTCGATACGGCAGTTTGTCATTTTACGGACCTTCTTCCTTTAATTGGTTCTCCAAATAACGGTGATTGGTCGGGAATTAACGTTTCTACGCAAGGAATTTTTTCACCAACTCAAGTGGGAGATTTTTTCTTAGTGTATTCATTTGGCTCAGGAAATTGTTTGAATCACGATACAACAAAAATTACAGTTCACCCTTTACCACAAGTTCAAGTTGGAACTGATAGAATTTTTTGTGAAAATGATAACGTGGAAACATTTGTACCTTTTCCTTTCGGTGGAATTTGGCAAGGTCAAGGTATTACTGATAATCAAAATGGCACATTTGATCCGAGTACTCCACCAAATGACAGTGAGTTTTATCCAATTATTTATTTTTTCACAGATGTAAATTCTTGTCTGAATTCGGATACCTTGCAAGTGAAAATTAATCCAATTCCGCTTATTGATTTCACTTTTGATACGGTCATTTGTAAAAATACGGCAACATTATTTGCAAGCACAATTCAAAATGGCAATACTTATTTTTGGGATTTTGGAGACGGCAGTTCTATAAACAATTCACAAGCACCAACTCATAGCTATGCTGATATTGGTTTCTATACAATAAAACTTCGTGTTATTAGTCCATTTTCTTGTACTGATTCACTTAGTCAAATTATACAAGTAATTGAACCTGCAAATCCAGATTTTACTTTAACTCCCGATTCCTCTTGTGGTCCGAGTATTGTAAGTTTTACAAATATGTCAAGTGCCTTGGATAATTTTACATCTTCTTGGAATTTTGGAAATGGAGAAGCAAGTAATTTATTGCAGCCAGATCCTGTCACTTATCTAGCAAGTATCAGCAAGGATACTATGTATTACGTAACTTTATCTATTACTAATTTATGTGGAACCATTGATAAAATTGATTCCATAAAGGTAATGCCGAAACCAAAGGTAATTTTTGGAACTAATGTGGATATTGGATGCTCTCCGATTACAATAGAAATGGCAAATAATACAGTAGGTTTAGCCGATAATTATTTTTGGGATTTTGGTGATGGAGTGCAATCTACAGATTCAAGTGTTTTGCTGTCACATGTTTTTACAACAGGAATTAACGATACGACTTATACAATTACTTTAATTGCAACAAATGAATGCGGAAGTGATACAAGCTCACATCAAATTACCGTTTTACCAAATACTGTAAACGCATTTTTTAACACTCCAATTATTTCAGGTTGTGAACCTTTAACAATTAATTTTACTCAGTTTTCAACAGGAAACACGAACCACAGTTGGGATTTTGGTGATGGGAATATTTCTTCGGCTTTAAATCCAATTCATACATTTATTAATGAAGGAAGTTATACTATTCAATTGTTTGTAGATAATGGTTGTAGCTATGATACGGCAAATTTCACAATAACAGTGTACCCAAAACCACTTGTTGATTTTGACTTTGGATCTGCTTTAGTATGTAATCCTGAAACGATAGACTTTATTAATAATTCTTTCAATGGTATAAATTCATTGTGGCGCTTCGGTGACGGAGATACGAGCAACTATGAAAATACAAGTCACCTTTACGAGCAAAGTGGTGAATATAATATAACTTTGTTAGTTGTTTCAAATTATGGATGTAAGGATTCTTTAACCAAAGTTTTAACTATTGATCAAAGTCCAATATCAGATTTTTCACTTCCATTGGAAATTTGCCAAAATTACCCTTTAACAATTCAAAATCTTAGTTCCAATTATGATTTTATTTCTTGGAATTTTAATAATGGAAATACTTCAAATCAAATAAATCCAACAATTGTATTTAATGAAGTAGGAAGTTATAATATAGATTTAGTTCTTGAAAATCAAGCGGGGTGTTTTGATTCTATTTCTAAAACAATTCTAATTAGACCAACACCAATTGCAGATTTTACAATAGATACATTTGAACCTTGCATAAAGCCATGGTCTGTAAATTTTTCAAACAATTCTTTAGGAGGTAATAATTACAGTTGGAATTTTGATAACTCTTTTTTCTCAAATGCTCAAAGTCCCTCAACAAACTATCAATTAGCGGGTAATTATTCTGTAAAACTAATTGTTGAGAATCAATATTTATGTTCTGATTCAATAATAAAACCTTTATTCATAAACACAGTTCCAATTGCAGATTTTTTTATTCCCCCTTATGATAGTTGTGCGCCTTCAATAATTCTTTTCAACAATTTGAGTACTGATTATAATTTTACATCCTGGGTATTTGGCGATGGAAACACTTCAACATTAGATAGTCCTTTGAACAGTTTTGAAAACGACGGCACTTTTATTATTGAAATGACCGTAGAAGACAATAATGGTTGCAAAGATTCACTAAGTAAATCAATAAAAACTTATCCAAGTCCAGTTGCAAACTTTGATATAATAAATTTAGATTCTTGTTCAATGCCAAGTGAAGTTATTTTTAGCAACACTTCAACAGGTGCATTATTATATGATTGGAATTTTGGAAATGGAGTAAATTCAAATTTAACGCATCCAAGTGTCTTTTTTGATAATGCATCAACTTATCTTGTAAAATTAAAAGCTGAAAATCAATATGGGTGTGCAGATGAAATAATTAAGGATTTAAATATTCACGAAGCGCCAATTGCAAATTTTATAATTAGTAATAAAGATCTCTGTACCTATGAATCCTTAACAGCGACATCCCTGAGTCTTCTCAGTGATTCTGTAAAATGGTTTATGGGAGACGGAACAAATTTGGATGGTAATGTAATAAATTATCAATATGATTATCCTGGCGAATATGCAATATTTTTGGTTGCATACGGGCAGGGAACATGCACAGATACAATTTTTTCTTTGCAAAATGTAACGGTTTTTGATACTCCAATTGCAAATTTTACCTATTTGAATTCTGAAATAAACAATACTCTTGATGGCACAGTTGAGTTTCAAAACCTATCATCATTTGCAAATAATTATATTTGGTTTTTACCTGAAGATTCAATTTCAAACGAAACAAATCCAACTTATAAATTTGATAATTTTGGGGGTGAAATAGTTAAACTGGTCGCACTGAATGATAATGGTTGTTCTGACACAATTTCAAAACCAATAAAAATAGATTATTTTAAGGGTCTATTTGTTGCAAATGCAATGTATCCAGGTCATTCCGAATTTGAAGTATCACACTTTCTACCTAAAGGGGTAGGTTTATTGACATACGAAATCATGATTTATGATGATTGGGGGAATTTAATTTGGGAATCGACCGCTTTAGATAAATCAGGAAGACCAATTGAAGCATGGGATGGAACATTTAATGGAGAGCCTGTTCAACAAGATGCTTATGTTTGGAAAGTTAATGCAACATATTTTTCAGAGGGTCTTTGGGAAGGTAAAGAATACCCAAATGAAAGAAAAATCTTTAAAAAATCAGGAACCGTAACAGTAATCAGATGATGAAAAAATATACACTACAATTAAGTTTATTTGTTTGTCTATTAATTACGACAACAAATTTGACAGCACAAGATGCAAACTTTTCCATGTTTTATAATAATCCAACGTATTATAATCCTGGTATGACAGCTATTGGAAATGGTTTTACATTTAGAACAAATGCTAGAAGTTTATGGACTCCAATTCCTAGCAAATTTAATACGGTTTCTGTTTCTTTAGAAGCAGAAGCAGTTAATAAAATTGGTTTTGGTTTGCAAGCGTATTCAGATGTTGCAGGCGAAGGTTCACTCAGAACAACAGGTGCAAATCTTGCATATATGTACCGTCCATTGGAATCAAAAAACGCCTTGTTACAAATTGGTTTTTCAGGTGGATTAGTTAATAAGTATATTGACTGGAGTAAATTAACTTTTTCAGATCAGCTGGATGAAGTCC
>CAMBRH010000111.1 GCA_945870115.1 Chitinophaga pinensis
TCCAGTTTCTGCTGCGATTTCAGCAACGATATCCGCCTTTGTCATTTTTATTTGTTTTTAATTTTTTAATAATAATTTGATTTTCAAGCCACAAAAGTATATATTTAAAAAGATATTACTTTTGTTTTTTTAAAATAATTTCAAAATAAATTAAAAATATATTCAAATGGCTGATTTTACCCTATTAATTTGTGATTGGTACAGACGAAACAAAAGAGACCTTCCTTGGAGAAATACAAAAAATCCATATTACATTTGGCTTTCGGAAATAATTTTACAGCAAACAAGAGTTGATCAAGGTTTAAATTACTACTTGAAATTTATTTCAAATTATCCCACAATTCAGGATTTGGCCAATGCGAGTGAACAGCAAGTATTAAATGATTGGCAAGGTTTAGGGTATTATTCCAGGGCTAGAAACCTTCATTTTACAGCTAAAGTTATTAATGAAAAGCACAATGGAATTTTTCCTTCAAAATACGAACAAATTCATGACCTAAAAGGCATTGGAAGCTACACAGCAGCCGCAATTGGTTCATTTGCATTTGATTTACCTTATGCAGTTTTGGATGGAAATGTTTTTAGGGTTTTAAGCCGTGTTTTTGACATTGAAACTCCAATTGATTCAACGGAAGGGAAAAAAGAATTTTCACTTTTAGCACAAGAATTATTACCAAAAAGAAATGCATCTGAATACAATCAGGCAATCATGGAATTTGGTGCGTTGCACTGCACTCCAACAAAACCTGATTGTCTAAATTGTGAATTAAGTACAAAATGTCTTTCATTAAAAAACAAAACGGATTCAATTCGACCAATTAAAATTGGAAAAACGAAAGTCAGAAAAAGACATTTTCATTATTTTATTTTAACAGATGCCAAAAACGTAATTCTTTCAAAACGCTCAGAAAAAGATATTTGGCAGCATTTATTTGAATTCCCACTGTTGGAAACAAGCGAAGAAATTAGTGCAGAAACGTTAACGAAATGGAGTAATTCACAATATGGACTTAATGCGGAGATTAATTTCATAGAAAAAAAACATATATTAAGTCATCAACATATTTTTGCTACATTTTCAATAATTAGAATTAAATGCTTAAAAGAAATGATTCGTACTGAAAATGAAATAATTATCAAAATTGAATCAATGCAGGATTTCCCATTGCCACGATTAATTGATCGTTTTTTAGAAGAAAATGCGCATATAATATTTAAATAATATAAAAAGACTTTCAATTACTAATTTCATTTTATATCTTTGTGAAAAAAGTAAAATTTTATGGCAGGAAGTGTAAATAAAGTAATTTTGATCGGAAATTTAGGGAAAGATCCTGAAGTTAGAAGACTTGAAAACGGAGCTGTTGTTGCAAATTTTTCTATTGCAACATCAGAAACTTACCTTGAAAAGACTACTGGTGAACGAAAAGAAAATACAGATTGGCATAACATAGTTGCATGGAGAGGTTTGGCCGAAATTATTGAAAAATACCTCAGAAAAGGAACAAAAGTTTACGTTGAAGGAAAACTCAAAACACGTTCATGGCAAGATAAAGAAGGGAATACACGTTATACGACGGAGGTTTTAGCAGAAGAATTAACTATTTTATCGCGACCTGAAGGTGAACGTAATGCACAGGAACAAAAACCTGTTTATTCGAATCAAGGTGCTCC
Source organism: Chitinophaga pinensis (assembly GCA_945870115.1). Taxonomy (GTDB): domain Bacteria; phylum Bacteroidota; class Bacteroidia; order Flavobacteriales_D; family Crocinitomicaceae; genus M2408. The sequence goes on from CAMBRH010000111.1 coordinate 1,675, forward strand.
TTCAAATCCATCACCAATGCCTGAAATTCATGACGATTTAGACGATGATCTTCCATTTTAAAAAAAATAATCAACAAAAATAATGAGTGGAATTTTAGTTTCTATTTTAATCATAATAATTCTTTTAGTTTGTTCAGCTTTAATTTCTGGTTCAGAAGTAGCCTTTTATTCTTTAAGTCCAAATGAAAAGGATTTATTGAAAAGCGATGATTCAAAAAACGCAACTTTGGCAAAAAAATTACTTGAAAAACCGCAAGAATTATTGGCTACAATTTTAATTGCAAATAATTTCATCAATGTTGGAATTGTAATTTTATCGAGTTCACTTTTATCAGATTTATACCATCCAACTGTTGATAATAAAACAATTAGATTTGTTTTAGAAGTGTTTTTAATAACTTTTGTAATTTTATTAATTGGTGAGGTTATTCCAAAAGTTTATGCAACAAAAAATGGAATTACATTGGCGAAATTTATGGCCAGACCTCTGTCAATTTTCAGTTCTCTTCCTCCATTTTCATGGTTGAAAAGTTTTTTAACGACGGGAACAACATTTATAAATAAATACGCAAAGAAAAGATCAATAAAATTAACATCAGATGAGTTAGAACAAGCGTTAGAACTTACAAAAGAAGAAGCAACAAGTGAAGAAGATCATAAAATTTTGGAAGGGATAATTAAGTTTGGAAATACGGATGTAAAACAAATTATGCGTTCAAGAATGGAAGTTGAAGCTTTTGAAGAATCTTCTAGTTTTTCTCAAATTTTAGAATTTATTTTAGATGCAGGGTATTCAAGAATTCCGATTTACAAAAAAACATTTGATGACGTAATTGGAATTTTATACATCAAAGATTTATTGCCGTATTTTGACGAAGCACCTGATTTTGAATGGAATAAACTAACGAGAAAACCGTTTTTTGTTCCAGAAAATAAAAAAATTGATGATTTATTAAAAGAATTTCAATCCAAAAAAATGCACATGGCAGTAGTTGTTGACGAATATGGTGGTGCAAGCGGTGTGATAACTTTAGAAGATGTTTTGGAAGAAATTATTGGAGACATTACAGACGAATTTGATGAAGATGACATCGTTTTCAAACAAGAAAAAGAAAATGAGTTTATTTTTGAAGGAAGAACTTCTTTAATCGATTTTTACAAAATAATCGAAAATGACGGAAAAGAATTTGAACTTTTAAAGGGCGATTCTGAATCTTTAGGAGGTTTTATGATTGAAAACGCTGGAAGAATTTTAAAAAATCGGGAATTTGTTCAAGTAAATAATGTTAAATTAATCGTTGAATCTTCTGATAAACGTCGCATTAAATCAATTAAAGTAATTTTAGAAAATCAAGATGAAACAAATTAAAATATTTTTTTTATTTCTAGTTTTTGTTCTCACTTTTAGCTGTGGAGAAGAAATTTCAATTCCTAAACCACCAACTTATTTGCGCTTGGATTTACCAAAACATGAATATAGTCAATTTAAAGAGAAAAATTGCAATTATGGCTTTGAAGTGTCCAAAATGTTTAAAATCAGAGAAGTAACAAATACAGAAGGATTGACTTGCCACAAAGATATTGATTTAGGAGCTTTAAATGGAATCATTCACTTTTCATTTATCCCTATGGAGAAAACCTTGGGAGACTACATAAATTTTGCAATTGATAAAGTGGATGAACATAAAATAAAAGCAAGTGCCATTGAAGATAGCTTGATTATTCGTCCAACAGATAGAGTTTACGGGACATTTTTTGAACTTCAAGGAGATGTGGCTTCGCCTTTTCAATTTTATTTAACCGATTCCGTTTCAAAATTCGTAAGTGGTGTAGTTTACTTAAATAAGACTCCGAAATACGACTCTTTAAAGCCCAGTTTAAATTATCTAAAAGTTGATTTATTACATTTAATAAACACTTTTACGTGGGAATAATATATTTAGTTTTTAAAGATTGATTTTTACCTTCGCTGCTTTCTTCGGAGGTTTAGTTATTTTCAGTGATAAAATCCTAATTTTAAATTCAATCGTTAGTTAAATAAAAATAGCAAAAATCTTTCAAACATTTTTAAATGAAAATATTACTTTCTCCAGCAAAATCAATTCAACAAAACCCTGAATTTCCAGCTGTAAATTTTAGTACAGCAGATTTTTTGGGTGAATCTGAAAAATTGGTAAAAAAGTTAAAAAAATATTCTGCAAAAAAACTGTCAGCACTTTTTCATGTTTCAGCAGATATTGCAGAATTAAATTTTTCGCGTTTTCAAAATTGGGAAAGTCCAACTGAATTGACAAATCAAGCTATTCCAAGTATTTATTCTTTTACAGGTGAGGTCTACAGAGGTTTAGATGTTAAAACATTAGATTCTTCGAGAGTAGATTATTTGAATGATAATTTGAGAATTTTATCAGGATTATATGGTCTTTTGAAGCCTTTTGATTTAATGTATCCTTATCGATTAGAGATGGGAACGAAATTTGAAGTTACACCTAAAATTAGTAATTTATATCAATTTTGGGAAGATAAAATTACCAATAAATTAAATTCTGAAGAGAAAGAAATAATTGTTAATTTGGCTTCTATTGAATATTTTAAAGCTGTAAATACAAAAAAAATAAAAGCTAAAATTATTACTCCAATTTTCAAAGAATTGCGAAATGGAGAATATAAAATTGTGATGACTTTCGCAAAACACGCACGTGGAGAAATGTTGCGATTTTGTGCTGAGAATAATATTCAAAATCCAGAGGAAATGAAAAATTTCACCAAATCAAATTATACGTATATGGAAAATTTGTCGTCTGATACAGAATGGGTTTTCGCACGTTGAAATTATGTTAAAAATGAAAATAAAAGAATATTTCAATTTAATGCGAAATACAATTCCTCGCCCTGAGGAGATGAGAAAGTGTGACTTTCGAAGACTGAAGGTTAGTTACATAATAATAGGGGAGGTGATGATTAATATCTTTCTACTATGAAATTAATTCTTGCAACTCAGAATTCTAACAAAGTCAAAGAAATTAAAGTTTTATTGCCTGGAAATTTTGATATAATCTCTCTAAAAGATCTTAATTTTTCGGAAGATATCAAAGAAACAGAAAATACCTTTCACGGAAACGCACTTTTAAAAGCAAAATACATAGCTGAAAAATTTAATGCAAATGTTATTTCCGATGATTCTGGTTTAGAAGTAGTAGCATTAAATAATGAGCCTGGAGTTTTTTCAGCTAGATACTTTAACGAAAATGCAACTGACAAAGAAAATCTTGACTTTTTATTAAAAAATTTATCAGGAAAAGAAAATCGGAAAGCAAGATTCGTTTCTGTGATTTGTTTGATTTTAGATGGAAAAGAATATTTTTTTGAAGGAGAAATAAAAGGAGAAATTACCTTTGAACCAAAAGGAACTACTGGTTTTGGTTATGATCCTGTATTTGTTCCTGAAAAATCACATCTTACTTTTGCAGAAATGACTTTAGATGAAAAAAATAAATTTAGTCACAGAGCAAAAGCAATTGAAAAACTTATTCATTTTTTGATTGAAAAGTTAAAAGTAGATTAATTTTTTTGTAAAATCGATTTTGTATCATTTTTTTTTATAGCTTTACAGAGCTAATAATTATGACTTTGTAAGATATAAAGTCTAAAACCAAATTTTATGAAAAAAATATTACTTATTTTAACGTTTATTGTTTTAGTTTTTCAAATAAATTCTCAATGTTTAGTTGGAGAAAAACAAGTAATAATTCAAATTACGCCAGATAATTATCCCGCAGAAATTTCTTGGACATTAAATGCAGATGCTTTACAAGTTGCATCTGGAGATTTTAATGGAGACACTATTTGTGTTCCATCTAGTGCATGCATTCAATTCACAATTAACGATCAATTTGGAGATGGCATTTGTTGTAACTTTGGTAATGGTTCATATACAGTTTTAGTTGACGGAAATATTATCGGTACAGGTGGATCATTTGCAAGTTCCGAGTCTGTAACTGAAGGTTGTGCTCCAGGTACTTTTTGTTCCAGTGCAATTCCTATTATTGAAGGAATCTATACTGCACCTAATCAAAATTATTGGTATTCTTTTACTCCAAGTGTAAGTGGAATGTATGAAATTACAACTTGTTCTTTAAATACTTGCGATACAAAAATTTGGGTTTATGATTATTGCAATGCAATGATTAATGAGGTTTCAAATATAGGAACTTTATTTTATGATGACAATGAGGGAGGCTGTGGATTACAAGCAGTTGTAACTGCTTATTTAGCTGCTGGAGAAGAATATAAAATTAGAATTGGTTTTAACGAATTTGCAACTTGCGCAAGTAATTCAATTGATTTTACATTGAATTATACGGGGCCAGTAGTAGGGTGTATGGATCCAACAGCATGTAATTATAATCCACTTGCTTCAGTTTCAGATGGATCTTGTGAGTATTTCCCAAGTCCGAATTGTACAGGAGGACCAGATTTACTAATTGTTGAATCAGAAGTTGTAAATAGTTTACAAATAAGACAACAAGAGGCAACTCAATGTATGGTTGAAGAAGGTTGCATGAATGGAAATGGTACAAGAACAGTTTTAGCTTTTGATACACACATTAAGAACATTGGAGATATGGATTACTACATTGGAAATCCAACATCAAATCCAAGTCAATTTACCTTTCAAAATTGTCATGGCCATCCGCATTATGAAGGTTACGCTGATTACATTTTATATACTCCTGACGGACAAACAATTCCAATTGGTCACAAAAACGGATTTTGCGTTTTAGACTTAGAATGTGGAGATGGTGGAATAGCAACTTATGGTTGTGGAAATATGGGAATTTCAAAACAATGTGGAGATATTTACAACAATGGTCTGGATTGTCAATGGATTGATATTACAGATGTTGACACTGGAGAATATATTTTGGCAGTTAAAGTGAATTGGGATCAATCACCAGATGCTTTAGGTAGAAATGAAACAAATTATGAAAATAACTGGGCACAAACTTGCATCAGAATCACGGAATTAAATGGAGTAAAAGGGTATAATTTAATAGCTAATTGCCAACCTTATGTTGACTGTGCTGGCGTTCAGTTTGGAAATTCTGTAATCGACTGCAATGGAACTTGCGGCGGTTCTGCTATTCAAGGCGATGTTGATAATAGCGGTTCTGTTCAAATAGCCGATGCTAATACCTATAATAATGGTATTATAAACAATAATTTATCACCAACAAATTGCAACGATTTAAGTGATGATGGCATTTTAAGTGTTTGGGATGCTGCCTTAGCTCAAAAATGTGCAAATGGTGGAAGCGGAAATGTGTGTGAATTTCCAAATACGGTTCAAAGTTTAAATGATTATGTTGAAATTGGGTATACAGAAATAAACACTACTGAACAATATTTAGATGTGTTTATTAAAAACCCTATAAATACTGTCTTAGGATATGAATTAAATTTTTCAGGGATAACAATTGCTGATGTTGAAAATTTAGTTGATCCAGCCAATTTCCCTATCACACCTCAATTTGCTGTTAATGGTACAAAAGTTATTGGTTTTTCTTATCAAGATAGCGTGATTCCAAAACATTTTAATAATTCACCACTAGTAAGAGTTTATTATAACACAATTACATCTTCAGTAAATGGAATTTGTGTTGATGTAGTCCATGTGCTAAACAATTTAAGTCATCCAGTATTGGTAAATCTTCAAGAGGAATGCGTAAGTTTTGCTAGCATAGACGAGGCTGGTATTCCTGTTTTTACCTTGAAACCAAATCCTGCAAGTGATAAAGTTTCCATTGAAATAGGTTCTCAAATACAAGAAAAATTAACTGTTTCTATAACAGATGCTTTAGGGAGAATTATTTCTAAAAAAGTATTAAATGTAAATGAAACCAAAATTGATTTTGATATATCTAATTTTTCAAGTGGTTTTTATCAAGTGGTAATTTCAAATGAAAAAATTCATACTACAAAACAATTGGTAATTAAGTAGTGTTAAATACGGACGAAAGTAGGAAAGAATTAATTGATTTGGCAAATATGCGAATGCCTTATGGTAAATATCAAGGTAAATTATTGATTCATATTCCAGAAAATTATTTTATTTGGTACAAATCTAAAGGTTTTCCTGCTGGTAAATTAGGCAAACAATTAGAACAAATGATGGAAATAAAGACAAATGGGCTAGAGGATTTGATATATCCCTTGCTAAGAAAGTAATTATTAATTTATTTTTTGTTTTTTACTCTGAACCAAACTAAATATTTTCTCGCTTGTGAATTAGGCAAATAATTAGAACAAATATTAAAAATTAATATGAATGGGTTAGAGGATTTGATTTAACCCTTGCTTATAAAGTTAATTATTAATTTTAGATTTTTATTTTATTTTGTACTAATCTTATAGTTTTCAAGCTTGTAACTTAGATAAACAATTAGAACAAAATGTTAGTAATAAGAACGAATGGCCTAGAAGTTTTCATTTATTCCTTGCGGTGAAATTATTTAATATTTTAAGATTTCCTTTTTTGGTTTTGAAACCAAAATTTATCTTTTATAATCATATTAATTAATGAAATCGAAGACCTAAAAAAGTGATAGCTTTTTCGCTATTTAACATAATATTAATTATGAGACAAAATATATGTAAAAGAAAATTATCTAAAAATCCTTGAATTTAAAAATATACTCAGTTTTAGAACCCACAGTCATATTAAATGTGCCATCAAGTTGCTCTGTAAAAATTTCAATCAAATATGTTCCGAAATTTCGTGAATAAGAATTGTTGAACCAAATACCATCATCGGAATAAATTAATTTTAAAGAATTGTTTTCTATTTTTAAATCGATAAAAATATTTCCAGAAAAATTAATTTGATTTTTTGAATCAATAAAAGCATATTTTAAACTATTTGAAATTAATTCATTTAAAATTAAAGCCAGCGGAATTATTGGTTTAATTCCCAATTCAACATTATTCGTATTTACATAAATATTTAATTTATAATCTTTTACGAAAACCAATTTTAATTCTTCACCAAGATCTTGAATGTATTTTTCCAAATCAATTTGTGCTAAATTTGGATTTTTATAAATATGTTCGTGAACCAAAGAAATAGAATTTACACGTTCCACAGCTTCTGAAAGCGCCGCTTTAACATCTTCATTTGTATGTGTATTAGCCTGCAAACGCAATAAACTTATGATTATTTGTAAATTATTTTTGACTCGGTGATGAATCTCTTGTAAAAGTATTGTTTTGTCCTTATTTTGCTTATTTACCTTTTCCAATGTGTGTGAAAGTTCATTTTCAATCTTTTTTCTTAAATTAATTTGCTTTCTTAAAGATTTGTTCCAAATAAAGAAAATTATAAAAACAATAAGGACAATAATTAAAGAAAAAATAATGTATTTCCAGAATTTTGAATTATCACTTTTATTCTTATAATTTACTGAAATCCACTTAGAATTTATTTTATTTCTTTCACTTTCAGAAATTGTTTTTAAAGCCTTATTCATAATGTTTCTTAGCAAAACCTGACTTTTAGGAAATGCAAATGCTACTCCATCCTCTGGATAAAAAGTTTGTGAACTGATGGTTAAATTATTGAAACCTTTTTCATTGATAAAATAACTAATAGTTCCCATGCTTTCGATAGTTGCAACGGAAATACCTGTCGAAACATCTTGTAAACATTCTGCAATATTATTTCGTTCAATGATTTTAATGTTAGGAAAATCTATTTTGATTTTTTCTTCCTGCATGTAATTTTTCGGTAATGAAATGGTTTTGTAATCTAAATCAGAAAAATCACTTATTTTTTCATTATCATTTCTTTGAGCGATTACAACAGGAAGTTTAAGGTATTTATCCGTAAAAATTAAAAATTCTGATCTTTCTTCGCTAACTCCCGCAGCCGTAACCATTGTAAGATTATTATTCTTTAAATCCTTGTATGATTTTTCCCAATTCATATTTTTTAATGGGACGAATTTAACTCCAACTTTTTTAGATATCAAATTCAAAAAATCACCACAAATTCCTGAATATTTTCCATTTGAGTAAAATTCATAAGGTGACCAACTTGGATCATAGCCAAAGTAAACTATTCGATTGTTTTCAATCCAAGTTTTTTCTTCTTCAGTGAATTTTATTTCTTGAGAATAAATTTTCAATGAAAAAAAAAGAAAAAATAATATGTAAATTAATTTACTCATCCAAACATAACAATTCTTAATTCTTCATTTTAAATTCTTCATTTTTTTATGTGTTTTCCCAATAATCATTCAAATAAGATTGAATTTTACGAGCTACAGTATTGAAATATCTTTTCGTTCGGTACCCTCCTACCCATTGAATTCCACGAATTGCATTGGTGAAAAATATTTCATCTGCTGCTAATAAATTTTGAGGTAAAATATTGCATTCATAAACTTTTATGTTATGTTGCAAAGCGATATTAATCACTTGCATTCTCATTGTTCCAGCCAAACAACCTTCATCCAAACCTGGCGTGTATAAAACTCCATTGCTGACAACAAAAAGATTAGAATTTGTTGATTCCAAAATCCCTCCTTTATCATTGGTAATTAATAAATCATCTAAGTTTTTTTCTTTTGCTGTAATTGCGGCCATCACGTAGACTAATCCGTTCTTTGTTTTATAGTTTGATAAAAAATTCTTTT
>CAMBRH010000112.1 GCA_945870115.1 Chitinophaga pinensis
AATTTGGCATGGTTTAAGAAACAAAAATAATGACGGATTTTTAAAAATTACGATTAATCAATCTTCAAATAATCACTTTCAATTTATTATTGAAGATGACGGGATAGGTCGCATAGAAAGCGCTAAATTAAAAAAAAATGAAACTGAACATAAGTCATATGGCATGCAAATAACCGAACAACGCTTACATATGATAAACTCAGAAAATTCGGTAACAATTGTTGATTTATACGATGATAATGGACTTGCAAGAGGAACTCGAATTATCATTAACTTAACAGAAATTGAATAAAATGATAAAAATTGTAATTATAGATGATGAACTTCATGCCATTGAATTTTTGGAGTATCAACTAAAAAAGTTTGATGATGTTGAAATTTTAGGCACGCTACAAGATAGCACCAAGGCAGTTGATTTTATTGAAAAACTTTGTCCAGATTTAGTTTTTTTAGATATTGAAATGCCAAAAATAAATGGTTTTGAAATTTTACAGCAGTTTAAAAACCCAACATTTAAGGTTGTTTTCACAACAGCCTATCAGCAGTATGCACTTCGCGCGTTAAAAGTACATGCCTTAGATTACTTATTGAAACCCATTGATCCGGAAGAACTGCGTTTTGCTTTGGACGACTATTTGAATGCTCAACTTTTTACTAGTGAAGAACAAATTAATCGTCTTGGTAAATTCAAGATGGGTCAAATGGCTGAAACTCTAGCACTCTCAAGCGCAAAAGGAATTGATTTTATCCAAATAAATAAAATAATGTATTTTGAAGCTGCCGGTGGAAGTTACACAAGTGTAGTTATGGACGATGGCGAAGTGTTTTTAGTAACCAAAGGAATTGGGAACTTTGAGGATGTATTGGAAGATAATCCACTTTTTTTTAGGGCCTATAAATCCTACATCATTAATCTTTCTTTCGTTAAAAAATATCTCAGGGAAACAGATGAATTGATGATGCAAAACGGAAAAAGTGTCATATTGAGTCGTGCTAAAAAGCAAGAATTTTTAAGTCTATTTAAAAAGATTTAAAAGTACAATAATCCTTCAAGCGTTATACAATTGTTCTTTCTTGAAAATAATAATTGTAAACTTTATTAGTTTGTGCAACAATAGTTAATTCCTTTAAAGTTAATGCATCTAAGGATTATTTCATGAAGTCAATTTGTTTTTAATTACCAAAATTAAATTTTCAACTAATGTCTAAATCAGTTTAACTATTAATTTCAACAGTTAAACAAATAGTTTAAGCAGTTTAAATAGTCTGATTCTTTTAAAAAGTTGATTTTCTTAAGTTTGTCAAGTAAAAAATGAATTTAATATAATAAACTTAGTTCAGGGGGGACTCTCTCAAATTGGAAACAGAAAACTCAATACTGATAATCATAAAAATCTAATCAAAAAAATTACCCTATGAAATCAATCTACATATTATTTTTATTCTTTATATCAACAGGAATAAATTCCCAAATCAATATTTATTATGACACCTTATCTTCTGATACTTCATTGATGTATACGGCCCAAGATGTCGCATATTGTTTTAACAAAGTAACTGGTGATAGTTATAATGTAATTAGAACCAATGGCACAATTCCTACTGATGGCATTTGGCTAAATATCAATCAAAATTTAGGAATTGTTGGGAATCAAACTGCAATTTGTACTTCTTCTGATAATTTTCTGGTTTTTTCAGCACCTTATCCACATGGAGTTAGATATGGCGTTTATCAATACATGGAAGAGCTAGGTATTAGATTTTATGGTCCAGATACTCTTTGGGAAAAATTTCCAAGTTTACCTACAGTCTTTCAAAATAATTTTCAAAAAGAATATACCCCAGTATTTTCTTACCACTCTTGGTTCGGAAGTGGTGGAATCGGTTTTTTTCCAATAGATGCAAATCAAACTGAAATTGTTAATTATGATAATTGGATGCGTTTTCAAGTACGAAACAATATGGAGAATGAGTATATTGTTGGTGGTCACAATCCTGCTATCCATGCTTCAAACCCATGTTACATCGCTGAATATGATAATTCAAATGATTTCAATTTGAGTTCCGTTCCAAATGTATATTATCCTGAAGCAATGCAAGAATGGGCTGATACCTTATTTCAGAAATTTTCTGTATTTCATAACATTTATCCTCAAAATAAATATTGGACGGATGTTTGGGGTATTGAAGTAGAAGATGGAGCAAGATTTGGAAATACCATCACAAATACAAATTGTGAGCCTGGATTATCTGGAACACAATGGATGTCACCGTCAGATCAGCAATTTACTTTAGCAAATTATGTTACCGATTTCTTTATGTCACAAGCCTCTCACCCTAGAAAAACTTTATGTTTTGCCTATGGAGCAGGTGCTGAAGTTCCAACAATCGACATCAATCCAAATATTGTTGTTCTTTTAGCTCAAGGGTTTCAAGTGAAAAAATCACCTACAGCATATGCGAGAATGTGGGCAGCTAAACATCCAAACTTTTTTGAATATAATTATTTAAATCTACCAGATCAAACCGGTCAAACACCATTTGTTAACTGGAAAGATTTTAAAAATACAATTAATCGGATTAAAGAAGCCAATGGCTTGGGCTTGTTTTATGAGTCAACTTTTTCGAAATTTTCAACAATTCCATTCATGACTGCTGCGAACAGAAGTATGAAAGATAATACAAATCCAGATTTAGCTTTAAATGAATATTACACAGATATGTGGGGAAATGCCGCTCCTAAAATAAAGGAACTATATGATTTATGGGGTGAAGAAATTGTCAATACACCATGGATTTGGTTATTTGACAATAGATATCGATTACCCGTTTTTAACAATATAGTTCATGAAGCTTCGTCATTAGTACAAACGCCAGAAGAAATTGAAAGAATCTGTCAACTTAAAGCATATATGGTATATGTGAATATGTATTTTGATGTTTTTCTAGGTTACGAAGAATCAAATAGTATCGCAAAAATGGAAAAGATAGATAGTATGGTAAACTATTTAGCCCGTATAAATCATTTAAATATTGTAAATACCTATAGACAAATTGAATTATTGTTAAACATGATTCCCCCTCAGTATCATGCTACTTATCTATCTAAATGGGCAGGAATAAATTTGACTTATTATGATTATTATCAAGGAACCGAATGGGCCAACATTACTCCAATTAATTGTTTAGAAATCGATAATTTATTTCAGGCAAATATTGATAATGCCGTTTATAACCCTGTCACTGATCCGCATACCATTGTGAGTGCTTATGACATCATAAATGAAGCTTGCGCGCAAGGTCTAAAAAGTAGAGACACCATCGGTTTTCATTTTTATTCTTCTAGTGGTGCGACATTGTTCAATATCGAAAATCCAATTGGTAACCCGATCACGATAAACTATGAAAATGACACCACTAATTCCACAATTTATATCAATTTAGATGCAGAAGATCAAAGTTTTTCATATGATACTGCTATAGTTTTAACTGGTGCTGGAGGTAACCTTATTCTGAATTTCCCATTTCCAGGAGCTTTTAAACTAAGTATCGCAACTGAAATAATTTCTCATGTCGATTTTAAAATTTTAACAAACGGAAACTTCTTTTATAAAAATGGGCCAGCAAATCCATTATATTATGAGGATCACTCTTATTCTATGGAGTCTTTTCCAGAATACATTTACGTTCCCGAAGGAACTTCAAAAATATATACGTGTATCTCTGCTCGATGCTCTCCTTATTGCCTTGATTCCACTGAAATGATGAATACTTATTTTGTATATCAACCAGATGGCGTCCAGTCTGCTCAAAATGAAACTACAGATAGTTTACTACTTTATTATAATGTACCAACAGGTATGGATGGCAAATTTTGGAAAATGCATTCTTATTATGGATCTTACCCGATGACAACTATTAATTTTCAAAATCGATCTTTTTATTTTGAACCTGGAATTTGTGAAAACTTACCTATAAATGAAGTTGAAAAAACAATCCCAATTGAAACAATGTCTGTTTATCCAAATCCGAACAATGGTAATTTTACAATTGAGTCCAGACTAAATTTCGACAATGAGAACATTACAATTTTAGATTTTTCTGGTAGAGTAATTCATTCTCAAAAACTAACAAAAGGACAAAACAAGGAGGAAATTAAACTTTCTACTCTTTCGAAAGGGATATATTTTATTCAATTTACTGATGAAAAAAATAGATCTAACATTAAAAAAATCGTAATTAACTAATAATTAAACAGACAAATATGAAAAAACTATTAATTATTTTTTGTGTAGGAACTTCCATTGCAGTAAATGCACAGATACCAACAAACAATTTAGTTGGTCATTATAAATTTGACAATGATTTAACTGATTTTTCAGGAAATGGAAATCATATAACTACTGGCTCTGGCACTTTTGTTAATGGTAGATTTGAAAATCCAAATGGTGGACTTTTTTTGAATGGAACTTCAGACTCTTTGGTCTTGCCAATTGCTGAGTTTGCTCCCATTACGGGCGATTTCGCAATCTCTTTTTGGTATAAGACAAATACTCCTAAAGTGATGAATTTATTTTCATCCAAACAATTTGCAAGTGATACAACAAACAATTTTGAAGTACAAGTAAGTAGCAATGATGCTTTTTCACTTGAATTTATTACTCAAAACTATTACACAACTTATGCTTATTGGAATGGAACTGGGGTAAATCAAAATGCCTTTGGTGAGGGAACTGCTGGGGCATTTACAAAGGGAGAATGGTGCCATTTTGCAATTACAAGAGAAGCTGATACTTTGAGGGTATACAGAAATCACTCTTTATCATTTATGGGAATTAATAACGTCTATGGAGGCACACTTGGTGATGCTGTAGATTTAGTATTTAGTGCAAATCCATATTTATTTAAAGGCGTAATTGATGACATGAGACTTTATACACGGAATTTAAATCAAGCTGAGATTGATTTTCTTTGGTTTGAAAATCGCCCCTTTGTATTTCAACAAGTAAAATCTACAGATGCTTATGTACAAGGCTCAAATATTTTACTTACATGGGAATATGATCTTTCACAAATTAGCGATTCAATTTTAGTTGAATCAAGCATAAATGGTGGAGCTTTTGCACCCATAACTCACTCAAATAATGACTGGGAAAGTTTTACTTATTTAGACATGACTTATCCTGCAGGAACAACTATCGAAATAAAAGTTTCAGACTTCACTAACCCACTTTTAACAAATTCAACCGGAAAATTAACCGTAAGTCCATATGATTGGGTTGAAGTACAAGATACGATGCCGTTTGCTGCAAAGGATGGTTCTGGTTTAGTTGTTTTTGATAATAAAATGTGGCTTTTAGGGGGCTGGGATCCTCCGTTTCATGATCCTACAAATACGCACAGTGAAGTTTGGAATTCAAGCGATGGAGCAAATTGGACGTATATCACTTCAGCTCCTTGGCCTGCACGTCATGCAGCAGCTTGGATAGTTGGAAATGGTGCTATGTGGGTGGTCTGTGGAGATCCACAATCAGGTTGTTTAACTGATGTTTGGAAAAGTGAAGATGGAATCAATTGGACACAAACCTGTGCAGCAATTCCCGGTTTTGTCCAAAGAAGTAACGTAAATTACGCCTTTTTAAATGGCAAATTAACACTTTTCGGTGGAGAACAATGTAGTGGAAGTCCTTTAAGCGATGTTTGGACAAGTGTAGATGGAATCACATGGACACAAGAGCAAGATGCACCATGGGAAGGAAGAGGAATGCAAATAAACAGTTGTATTGACGGAAGTGGAAACATGTGGATGCTTGGCGGTTCGAATGAAGGTACACGAAGATCTTATAACGACGTTTGGAAAAGCACAGATGGCATCAATTGGACATTGGTAAACGAATCTGCACCTTGGGCTGGTAGATACTGGCACACAGTTTCCTATTTTGATAATAAAATATGGTTATTTGCTGGAATGGCAACTGGTACGGAAATGAATGATGTTTGGTATTCAGAAGATGGAATTACTTGGAAAGAATTAAAATCTACCACTGGAAATTGGCCGGCTGCCACTAGACATGCTCAATCAGGGACAACTTATGATAATGCTGTGTGGTACATGTGTGGGATAAGTACTAATAACTCCTGGAAAATAGTAAATACAACTACAAATCAAGCAAATTTGTCAGAAAAAACCTTAAATAACATCCAAATCTCAGTTTTCCCCAATCCATCAAATGGAAATTTCACGATTGAATCAAAAGAAAATTTTGAAAATGAAAGCATCTCAATTTTAGATTTCTCAGGAAGAAAAATTCATTCTCAAAAACTAACGAATGGAATTAGTAAAGAAGAAATTAAACTTTCAGCTCTTTCAAAAGGAATTTATGTGATTCAATTTTCTGATGATAAAAATAATGTGACTGTAAAAAGAATCGTAATACAATAAAAATAAGTATATTTAGCACAAGGAACCTTTAAAAACGGTGTTTTCTAGGTTCCTATGTGTTAAAATCAAGAAAGCCACTTGCCTAAAACGAAATAGATTATAAACTATGAAAATTATCCTACTAATTACTGTTTTTTCTTTTTCTGTGGTTCACTCCTTTTCTCAAAATGTTATTTTTGTTGATCAAAATAATCAAAGCGGAACAGAAAATGGAACTACTTTAAATCCATTTTCTTCAATAATTGAAGCAGTCGATATTGCTATTTCTGGCGATACAATAAAAGTTGCAACTGGATCTTATGCTCCCATTTCAATAATTGAAAAAAAAATCCATCTTTTGGGTGGTTTTTTAGGCGGAAGTATAGCAAATTATAACGCAACTATTTCAGGTGATTTTAATACGAGGGATTTCCAAACTAACATTACAACAATCCTAGGTGATGGAACACAGTCTTGCATTTACCTTTCCATTGAACAACAAGAAATTTCAGGAAACGCAACAATAAGTGGGTTTGAAATAAGTAGTGGTGAAAGAGGAATTACCCTTTTTGGTGAATATTCTGGTTTTCTTTCAAATATCATAATTGAAGACAATCATTTTCAGAGCAATGGAACTACGAATACAGGTCAGCTGGGTGGAGCAATAGGATTTGAAGGTATAAATATTATTATTCGAAGAAATTTATTTAACAATAATTTTGCTGGGCGTGGTGGGGCGATAAGTCGAACTGCTGGAAGTCCTGAAAATTTTCTAATTACTGAAAACGTAATTGATAATAACCAAGGATTTGACGATCATGCTGGAGCAGTTTATTTAAATGGTTCTGGAACCTTTTCATTCAATAAAGTGCGAAATAATTCAGCAGCAAACGGTTTCAATTATGGCTGGGGAGGTGGATTAATGCTTTTCAACTACGATACAACGAAATTGATGATTGTTTCAAATAATATATTCTATAACAACCTTGCACCTTCGCGTGGCGGAGCAATTTTTGTTGACGAAGCTGCAAAAGTCTTAATAGACCACAATTTAATTTATGGAAATTCAAATTTAAATGCAGAAGGTGGGGCAGCAATTTATGTCGATTCTGATTTTGATAATAATCCATCTGTAGTTGAAATAAGAAATTGTACAATTGCAAATAATAGTGCTGACCTAGACGAGGGAAGTGCACTCTACGTTCAAGCAAGTATCGTCAAAGTAGAGAATTGTATCTTTTGGGGTAATGGAAATGATGATTTTCACCTTTCGCCAGACGGACAAAATGCAGCGAGCCTAGAAGTACGTTATACTTTAGCAACTGAAAATAGTAGCGGAACAGGAAATATTTCTGCAGATCCACTTTTCGTTGATGCTCAAGGACATGACTTTCATCTTCAATCTACTTTTGGACATTATTTTGATATTGAAAATTTTATTTTGGATAATCAAGACAGTCCCGCAATAGATGCAGGAAATCCACTTTCTGATTTTAGCAATGAACCACAAGGAAATGGCAATCGCATAAATTTAGGCTTTTATGGAAATACTTCTCAAGCAAGCAGAAGTTCAATTTTGGCATTGAAAGAAATTGATCATTTGAATTCATTTGAGGTTTATCCAAATCCAGCGACAAATGAAATTACAATCTCAAACCTAAGTCAAGAAATAATTTATTCTATTAAAAACTTAGATGGAAAAATTATTTTAAATGGAAAAACTAACGAACTAATAAATGTTTCAAGCTTAAAATCAGGAATTTATTTCATATCAATTGGAGAAACGACAACAAAAATTGTCATTGAATAATACTTTACAATTCAAAAAAAAAGCGTTGAAATTAACTTTCAACGCTTTTTTTTATTCAATTTAAAAAATCTTAGTTCATTAAAGCTTCCAGTTTACTCACTAATTGAGCTTTAGGAACTGCACCAACTGATTTATCTGCAACCTCTCCTCCTTTAATAAAAAGAATCGTCGGAATGTTTCTCACTCCAAATTGAGCTGAAACCCCTGGGTTTTCGTCAACATTTACTTTTCCAATGATTGCTTTTCCTTCGTATTCTTTCGACATTTCTTCGATTACTGGTCCAATCATTCTACAAGGTCCACACCATTCTGCCCAAAAATCAACGATTACTGGTTTGTCTGCTTTTAATACTAATTCCTCAAAATTAGCATCTGTAATTTCTACTGCCATATTTAATTTGTTATTTATTTCTCTATTAACTTTTCCGTAAAATTACTCTTACATTTTCTATTAGTCAAATTATTTGCCAAATATTTTCAACTGACATATTGACATTTTATTTTTAATCTTGGATTTTTAAAAAAAATTAATATATTTACAACTTGAAATCAAATTTTATAAATATGAAAAAATTAATTTTACTTTTAACCATCGCCTTAGGGTCATTTATTTCTCATAGTCAATGCGAATTAATTATAACTGACACAACAGTTTTTTATGAAAAAGCATGCGACAGTTATACGACTCCAAATGGAAATGTTATCACAAGCTCAGGCACTTATATTGAGGATTATATCAATATTGATGGTTGTGTAGTAGAAAATCGCACGATAAATGTATTAATTATAAGTGGGATGGCTTATTCAATAGTTGAAACAGCTTGCGACAATTATACATCCATCAATAATAACGTTTATACCATTACAGGATCATATTCAGAATTAGAAGCGGGAATTCAAGGCTGTGCTTCAGATGTAAATCTAACAATTGATTTAACAATTAATAATAGTACGACAAACTCTATTAGTGAATCTGTTTGTTATGAATATGTTACAGCAAATGGGGACACATTTAATAC
This sequence comes from Chitinophaga pinensis, assembly GCA_945870115.1. Lineage (GTDB taxonomy): Bacteria > Bacteroidota > Bacteroidia > Flavobacteriales_D > Crocinitomicaceae > M2408. The sequence continues at coordinate 9,251 of CAMBRH010000112.1, forward strand.
AGCAGGAATACACACATTTATTTTACAAAACAATGCAGGATGTGATAGTATTGTAACTTTAAATTTATCATTTAACACTAGTACTAATTCAATTTCAGCATCTGTTTGTGATATGTATATCACTTCAAGTGGTGATACATTTTCGACTGCTGGAATTCATACTTTTATCGTTCCAAATAGTGTTGGTTGTGACAGTATCGTGACGTTAGACTTAACTATAAACAGTACCACTAGCACAATAAACCCAATTTCTACTTGTCAAGCATATACTGCTCCAGATGGTCAAATATATACAGTAAGTGGAACTTATACAGCTATAATTCCAAACGCTTTGGCTTGCGACAGTGCGATTACTATTAATTTAACTGTTTCAATGCCTTCAAGCGCAACTTTAACTCAATCTTCATGTGTATCATATACAGCTCCAGATGGGCAAGTTTATACGACTTCTGGTTCAAAAACGGCTATTATACCAAATATGGCTGGATGTGACAGTACTATCACGATTAATTTAACAATAAAAAATCCTACAACAAGTTCTATAACTGTTAGTAAATGTGTTACTTATACTGCTCCTGATGGACAAGTTTATACAACTTCTGGTGTAAAAACTGCTGTAATTCCTAATTCAAAAGGATGTGATAGTACTATTACAATTAACTTAACAATAAATCCAAACCCAATAGTTACAACGACACTTGGTACTGGAAATTTTTCAGTAACAGCTTTACCTGCAAATATGATTTATCAATGGTATGATTGTGCAACAGGTTTCGCAATGTCTTCATCAACAAACCAAATCTTGGAGCCTATAAGCGGTTCATACAAAGTTACTGTAACAAATCCAGTTACAGGATGTTCAACAACATCATCATGTGTTGCTGTTTCAAATACAGCCTCACTTTCTGAAAATGATTTGAATTCAACAATTTCAATTTTCCCAAATCCAAGTTCAGACAAAATTACAGTTTCAACTTCATTTACTAATAAAACTGAATTGACAATTTTAGATTTAAATGGAAAAAAAGTTTTAACTAAAACATTGAATTCAATGGAAAATGAAATCGACGTGAAATCTTTTGATTCAGG